>NZ_BJZO01000003.1 GCF_007992075.1 Pararhodospirillum oryzae | reverse complement strand
TCCAGTTTCAGTCTAAAACTCACTCACCCGAAAAGTGGTTTCCATTTTTCGGGTGTCGCTCCAGCGCGGCGCGCATCCGGGCCAGGGCCTCGTCCACGCCCAGCCGCGCCGTGTCCAGGCACAGGTCGGCCCCGGGCCAGGGCTCGAAGGGCCGGGCCTCGACCTCGGCCCACGAGGGCAGCACAAAGCCCGGGATCTCGCTGGTCCGGGTTTCTACCCGGTGGCGATGCACGGCCGGATCCGAACACCTCACCTCGACCTGAAGCAAGGCCGCGCCCGCCGCCCGGGCCACGGCGGCCCAGTCGCGACGCGTGACCTCGAACGGGTTCACGCAGTCGGCGATCACCCGGTGCCCGACCGCCAGGGCGTCGGCGGCCATGGCCTGCATCGCGTAGTATCCGGCGGGCCCCAGATCGATCGCCGCCACGGCCGGCCAGCGGCGCATGGCGTGCTCGATCGAATCGGCGCGCAGCCAGACCCCGTTCACCGCCCGGGCGAGGGCGCGGGCCAGGGTGCTTTTCCCCGTGCCCGGGCGCCCGCCCAGCACGATCAGGACCGCCCCGCTCACCGTTCGCGATCGGCGCACGGCAGGCGCCTGCGCCCCGCCAGCCCGATCCAGGACAGCGCCGCCGCCACCGAGCAGACCACCAGGGTGGTCATCAACGGCCGGGTGGTGGCGTCGTGGAACGCCCCGACCATGTACCCGGCCAGGGCCCCGACACCCATCTGAAGGAAGCCCATCAACGAGCTGGCGGTGCCGGCCAGGCGCGGATAGGGCCCCAGGCCGCCGGCCTGGCCATTGGGCATGATCAGGGCGCAGGCCAGGAACTGACCGGCGACGCACGGCAGCACGCTGGCAAGCGAAGCAATCCCGGCCCAGGCCAGAACCGCCCCGGTGATCGAGGAAACCAGGGCAATCCCCACGCCGATGCTGATCATGCGCGCGGTGCCCAGGCGGCGGGTAAAGCGGGCACCCCCTTGCGCCCCCACCAGAAAGGCGCCGGCCACGGCCAGGAAGGTGAAACCGAAATGGCCGGGATCGACTCCCAGGATATCAATGATAATAAAACTGGCCCCCGACAGGTAGCTGAACAGCCCCCCGAACGCGAACGCCACGACCAGGGCATGGCCCATGAAACAGCGGTCGCCGAGCAAGGCGCGGGTATTGAACAGGATCTGGGTGGGATCGGTGGCGGACGGGTCCTTGTGGTGGTTGGTTTCCGACAGCACCACGGCCGTGAGCAGGGCCAGCAGCCCGCCGAACGCGGCCATGACCACGAAGCTGGCCTTCCAGCCAAAGCTCACGTGCAGGAAACTGCCCACGATCGGAGCCAGGGCCGGGGCCAGGGCCATGGCCGAGGCCATGTGCGAAAGCATGGCGGCGGCGCCATCGCGCCCCCAGATGTCGCGCACGATGGCCCGCCCGATCACGCCTCCGCCGCACGCACCCAGGGCCTGGATGAAGCGGGCCACGATCAAGGTGTCGATGTCGGGGGCGAGCATGCACCCCAGCGAGGCCCCCAGATAGAAAACCAGGCTGACGATCACCACGGGCTTGCGCCCGAAGCGATCGGACAAGGGCCCGTAGGCCAGCATGCCCACCGCCATGCCGATGGCGAACACCGACAGGGTCATTTGCACCGTCGAGACGTCGGTGTTGAAAATCCGCGTCATGTCGGGCAGCGACGCCAGATACATGTCGGTCGACAGGGCCCCCATGGCCACCATGCCAATCAGCAGCAAGACCAGAAGGGGCCCATGCTTCCCGGTGGGGGAAGCCTGGGAAACGGGCATGGAACAGGGCCTCCGCACCAGGGAAAAGGGAAAAAACGGGTTGGTCGGGTCCTCAGGAAGCGGCAGTGAAGTGCTGGTACAAGGTCCACGCACCGATGACGATGAAGCCAACCCCCGCGATCAGCTGCAAGGGAATCACGGTCACGTAGCGGGCCATGAAAACGCCCACGAACACGGCCAGCCCGGTGGACAGCACCAAGGCGGCGGAAGCAGCCAGGAACACGGCCATCGGACGCACTTCGCCGCCGGACGCGAACAACACGGTGGCCAGCTGGGTCTTGTCCCCCAGTTCGGCGAAAAAGACGGTGAAAAAGACGGGCAGGACGGCCGCGAAAACGGACATGGAAACCTCCAGGGGAAGCAAAACGACGACAAGCACCCCCGGAAAACCGGGGGCACGGGGGAAGGGGGCCCCAAAAGGGGGCCCTTTGGGGCAGGAGCCCCGCAAAGGAGCTCTCAGGGGGTTGGGGTCCCAGGGGATCGGGGCCCGAAAAGGGACGGTCCGGCGAACGCCGCGTTACCCGTAGCGGTGCAAGGTCAGGCCTTCCACTTTAAGCCAGTGGCGCGCGGCATCGCACTCTCCGACCAGATCGGCCACCAGGCTCCAGAAACGCGGCGAGTGGTTGAACTCAACCAGATGGGCGACCTCGTGGGCGCTCACGTAATCAACCACCGCCGGGGGCGCCAGGATCAGGCGCCAGGAAAAAGACAGCCGTCCGCACGCAGCACAGCTTCCCCAGCGGGTGCGGGTATCGCGCAAGGTCACCCCGGTGGGGGAAACACCCAGGCGATTGGCATACACGCGCACGCGTTCAACCAGATGATCGCGGGCGCGCTGGCGCAACCAGTCGGTCAGGCGCCGCGCGACGTGGGCGGCCTCGCCCGACACGCCCAGCACGCCCTCCTCGGCCCACACCCCGCGCCGGGCCTCGGGCAAATGGCGCACCGTGTGGGGGACGCCCAGGATCGGAATCACCGCGCCGTCGGCGAAGGGCACCCGCTGGGGCAAGGTCCGCAGTTGCAAGGCCACCCACTCGCCCTTGCCCAGCACGAAATCATGAAGCACGGATTCGGGCACATGGGGGGGCGCCACCACGATCAGCCCGTCCCCGGTGGAATCGAGGCGCAAGGACAGGCGCCGCGACCGGGGGCTGGTGCGGAATCGCAAGGGGATCGAACGCCCCTCGATGGTGATATGCGTTCCCATGGCGAGACGGGATATACCGTCGGGACCGCCGCAGCGCAACGGCCCTTCAAGAGGGCTCCCCCCGCCCCCGTTCCGCCCCGGCGGGACTCATTGCGAAGACGGCCTGGAAGCGTCGGGGGAGGCGTCTTGCGCGGGCAGGGAACAGACCTCGCCTTGCTGCTGGACGGGAGGCAGGGCCGAGGGCAGGGGACTCGACCCCAGCAGGGGCGGGGTCCCGGTGCCCCCCTCGGGGCTGGCGTCTTGTTCAAACAAGCTCCGCAGCTCCTCGGCGGCGGCGCGGGCCGAGGCGATCAGGGCTTCCTCGTCGTGACGGATCTTGAACTGCTCGGCCAGCAGGCGCTCGTCATGACGGCGGAACAAGCGCACCGCGCGCCGCGCCACCGCCTCGGAGTGGCCCAGGTCGCGCATGATTTCCTCGGCCATTTCCAGACTGGAGCCGTAGGTTTCGCGGAAGACCTTGTAAACCCCTTTTTCCATCAGGCGATAGGCATGCTGGCGGTCCCGGGCCCGGGCCAGCACCCGCACGCGCGGATGGCGCCGGCGCACGTACTCGGCGATCTCCAGGGCCTTTTCCGGATCCTCGACCACGATCACGAACACCTCGGCCTGGTCGATTCCCGCCGCGCGCAGCAAATCGGGCCGCGACGGATCGCCGTAATGCACCACCGTGCCGCGCCGGCGCAGGAACTCGATCTGGTCGAAATCGGATTCCAGCGCGGTGAACGGAATGCCCGCCATGCGCAAGGTCCGGGCCACGATCTGGCCAAAGCGCCCGAATCCGGCCAGGATCACCCGGCTTTCACTGGATTCGATCGGGTCGTACTCGGGAACCGGGGTCGGCGGGCGGATGGAATTTTGCAACGCGCCGTTCAGGCTGACCAGCAAAGGGGTGATCGCCATCGACACGGTGACCCCCACCAGCAGCAAATCCCCGGTCTCCCGGTCGAGGACGCCTTGCGTCATCGCCAGCGTGAACAAGACAAAGGCGAACTCGCCACCTTGCGGCATCAAGGCGGCCAGCGACGCGGCCGAGCGCGTGGACGCGCCAAACCCCCGCGCCAGGGCAAACAGCACCAGGCCCTTGATGGTCAGCAGGCCCAGCACCAGCCAGGCCACGGTATCGGGCTGGGTGAGAATCTGGCCCAGATCGACGCTCATGCCCACGGCGATGAAGAACAGCCCCAGCAACAACCCCTTGAACGGCTCGATCGTGGCTTCGAGTTCCAGCCGGCATTCCGAATCGGCCAGCAGCATGCCGGCCAGGAACGCGCCCAGCGCCATCGACAGCCCCGCCTCTGTCATCAACAGACTCACCCCGATCACCAGGGCCAGGGAGGCGGCGGTGAACAGCTCGGGCAGGCCGGTGCCCACGACCACGCGAAACATCCGGCGCACCACCCAGCGGCCCAGGCCGATGACGGCGACAATGACGCCCACGGCGCGCCCCACGTCGAACAGGGCGGTTTCCAGGTCGAAGGCACCGGTGGCCCCCGGCGCCAGGGCCGGCACCACGGCCAGCAGGGGAACCACCGCCAGATCCTGAAACAGCAAGATCGCGAACGCGTTGCGCCCGTAGCCGGTGCGCAGATGCCCCCGCTCCGCCAGGATCTGGAGGCAAAACGCGGTGGACGACAAGGCCAGCCCGGCCCCGGCCACCAGCGCGGCCTCCCAGTTCAGGCCAACCGCGATCCCGAGGCCCGCGAGCGGCACGGCCGTGCCCACCACCTGCAGGCCGCCCAGGCCAAACACCGGCTTGCGCAGCCCCCACAACCGGCTGGGCCGCAGCTCCAGGCCGATCAGAAACAAAAGCAGGACCACGCCCAGTTCGGAAAAATGCAAGATGGCATCGACGTCGGTGACCAGGGCCAGCCCCTGCGGCCCCAGCACCACGCCCGCCGTCAGATACCCCAAAACCGAGCCCAGACCCAGGCGACGAAACAGCGGCACGCTCACCAAGGCGGCGACCATGAACAAGAACGCCTCGCCCAGGGTACTCATCATCCGCCCTCTCCCTCGCCCGACCCGTGAAATCCTGTGTGTCGCCAGGCACCAAAGGTAGCGTGATGGCCCCTCCGACGCCAGAGGGCCGCGCCCGCCCCGCTCGCCACCCCCCACCAAGAAGCGCCCAAGTCCCGCTTTCCCCCCCAGAGCAATCGGATGAACCGATTGCCCTGGAGTCTTTGCCGTGCCCTCAAACGCCGGGCGCGCACTCCGTGCGCTTGGCTCTCGCGGCAGGGGCCACGCGCCGCCGTCGTGGCGTTGAGGAACCCTCTTCCAAGGGCACCCAGGGCTTCACCCGATTGCACTGCTTTCCCCCCACTGCGGGGATGGCAACATCCTTGTAAGACGGTATACTGTCGCAACGATCGTAGCGGCTTGGGCGAGCGGATTGGGGCATGGACAAAGCGGCACTGCAACGCGCCTTGGAAGGACATCGTCGCTGGCTGGCGGGAGAAGCCGGCGGGGCGCGGGCCGATCTGACCGGCCAGGATCTGCGCGGCGTCGCCCTGTGGGGCTCCGACCTGCGCCAGATCATTCTGCGCGGCGCCGACCTGACCGACGCCAACCTGGCGCAAACCGACCTGACCGGCGCCGATCTCTTCCAGGCCCGCCTGGACGGGGCCGATCTGCGGGGCACGAAACTGGCCCTGGCCGAACTGCGCGGCGCCTCGATGACCCGGGCGCGACTGGCCAACTGCGACCTGACCGGCCAGTCCTTCCGCCGGGGCCTGCGCTTCGATGGCGGCGGCGAGCCCCTGCCCATCCCCCAGAACATGGCCGGCGCCGACTTCACCGGCGCGGTTCTGACCGGCGTGGACGCCACCGGCGCCGATCTGTCGGGCGCGGTGCTGGTCAACGCCCACCTCGAACACGCCAACCTGTCGCAGGCCGACTGCGAAGGCGCCGATCTGTCGGGCGCCACCTTGTCGGGGGCCAGCCTGTCGGGCGCCAACCTGTGCCACGCCAACCTGACCGGGGCCCGGGTGGACAATACCGACTTCGGCGGCGCGCGCATGAACCACGCCGACCTGTCGGGCGTCAACCTGGCGTCCTCCACCCTGGCCGGCGCCGACCTGGTCGGGGCGCGGCTTGACGACGCCGTTTTGCCCGACAAGGGCGAGCTGGAACTGGGCGTGATCCAAAAGGCCCTGGAACGCCATCTGCAATGGCTGGCCAATGGCGCCGGCACCGCCGCCGACCTTTCGGGCATGGATCTGTCGGGCCTGGATCTGTCGGGGGCCAACCTTTCGGGCGCCAACCTGGCGGGCGCCCTTTTGATCCGCACCACCCTGCGCGGCGCCCGACTGGTCCTGACCGACCTGTCGGGCGCCGTGCTCAATGGCGCCGACCTGCGCGATACCGATTTGCGCGGCGCCAGCCTGAAAGACACCGACCTTACCGATGCGCGCCTCAGTGGCGCGCGCACCGGACAGGCGCCGTTGCTGGATAACCAAGGGCAGCCGACCTCGCAGGTCGTGACGACGGACTTTTCCGACGCCCAGGGCCTGCCCGCCGACAGCTCCCATCCGGAGATTTCATGACGCACATGTCAGCCGACCATTTGCGACGCCGGGTCGTCGATCCCCGCACCGGAACCACGCTGGTCCGCCTGCAACGAGGCGAACACCAGATTTCGCGCACCTTGAACGAGGTGCTGTCGTGCGAGGTGGTGGCGGCGGTGGCCGTGTGCGTGCGCGATCCCCAGCGCACCCTGGGCGGTGCCGTGATCGTGCTTTTGCCCCCGGTTCAAACCGATCCCGCCGTGGCCGTGGCCTGCGAACGCTATGGCATTCACGTCCTGGAGCGTCTGTTCCTCGACGTCGAGCGGGCCGGAGGACGGCGGACCCGGCTGGAGGCCCGCCTGTATGGCGGCGCCGAGCGCGCGCCCTTGGACCTCACCGCCGGCCCGCGCACCGTGGCCCTGGTGGAACGTGTCTTGGAAGACTGGGGCATGGTCGTGGCCGAGCGCGAAACCGGCGGCCTGGAAGCCCGGCGCGTGCAGTATTCCCCCATCACCGGCCGCGCCCGCGTGGCACCTCTTGATGAAACCCGCGCCGACCAGATCCTGGTCCAGGAAGGGCGCCGCTCTCCGGTGATCATGCGCAACGGCGACGGATCGGTGGAGCTGTACGAATAACCCGCCGTCCCCCTCCGAAAACGTCCTCGACGGGCCCCCACCCCCCGGGGGAGCCCGTCGGTCCGCCCGTGGCAGGCCTCAGGCCAGGGCGTCGCCCGCCACCTTGATGAGGCCCAGCACGCCATAGGCCAGGATGGTGGTACCGGCCAGGCCCGTCCCCCAGATCACGCCGATCAGCAACCAGTCCACCGGCCCGCCGGCGTCGGTGAAGCCCGAAACCGTGACCCAGGCCATCAGGGCCAGGGCCCCGAAGCCGCCCGCCAGCCCGATCAGTTCGGAGGTCAGCAGGCGGCTGCTCGACAGCCCGCCTTCATGCCACAAAACGAACCCGGCCGCCGACAGACCCGCCAGGGCCACGAAGAGAAGAACCCACAGCACCGGCCCCATCATTTCCTGGAACACGGCGAACAGAACGAAAATATCGAACTTTTGCATGACCCTAATCCCCCTCGAATCAGGCTTGTCCTCGAATCATGGCCACGTAGGTCGGCTTGAGCGCGATCGTTTTCATGACCCAGGTCACCCACAGTTCTTCCAGGGGCGCGACCACGCCCGGGAAGGAAGGCAACAGGTTGTTGTCGTAATCGAACTCGACCAGCATGGCGCGGCCCAGGCGCGTGATCATCGGACACGACGTGTACCCATTGTAGGCGGCGGTACACGGACGATCGGCCACGGTGGCCACCAGGTGCTCGACCGCCACCGGCACCTGCCATTTCACGCTGGCCGCCGTTTTGCCCTTGGGCACGCCGGCGGTATCGCCCACCGCCCAGATGTTGGGGAAGCGGCGATGGCGTAGGGAAGCCTTGTCGACCTCGATCCAGCCATCGGCGGCAAAGGGGCCTTCCTGCCAGGCCAGGGCGCTGTCGCGCACCGCCGGCACCGCGCGCATCGGCGGCACCACGTTGATGAAATCATAGGGAATTTCCTGGTCCCCGCCGGGCGTCTTGAAAGTCGCCACCTTGCGGCCCAGGTCGATGGCCTTCATCACGTGGTCGTAGTGGGCGTTGATATCGCGATCGCGAAACAACATGCGCACTTTTTCACTGACGATGGGCACGCTGAAAAGCGCGTTGTTCTGGGCGGCGTAATGGATTTCCGCCTTGCCCCGGGTGCCCCGCGTGCGCAGCACATCATCGGCGATGAAGGTGTACTTCAAGGGCGCGCCCGCGCACTTCATCTCGGTGGCCGGACGCAAGAACAGGCCCACGCCCCCGGTGTCGGCAAAGGTGGAAAGGGCCTGCCACGTGGCCGACGCGGCGTCGGGGCCGTGGTAATGGCTGCCCAGGCCATCGCGCCCGATGCGCCCCACGTCCATGCCTTCGATGGCGGCGTAATCCAGAGCCAGACCGGATGCAACAATAAGGTAATCATACGGGATCTTCCGTCCCGTTTGCGTGACCACCATATTGGCCTCGGGGTCGAATTCGGCCACCTGTTCCTCGATCCACTCCACGCCCTGTGGAACATACTTGGCGGTGGAAGAAACCGTGTAGGTCTTGGGCTTCAGGCCGGCCGCCACCAGCGTGAACCCGGGCTGGTAGTAGTGGGCCTTGCGCGCGTCCACCAGCGTGATGGTGGCCCCGTTCAGGCGCCGCGAAAGCTGCGCCGCCGCCGACAGGCCGGCCGCCCCGGCCCCGGCGATGACGATGCGCGCCTTGGTGTTGACCGGACCTTCCTGAGCCCGGGCAAAGGGCGCGGTCAGACCGCCCATCAACGCCAGGGCCGCGCCCGACGTCCCCCACCCCAGGATCTGGCGGCGGTTGAGGACGAAGGGACCATCGGCGGGATGGTTGTCGTCTCGATGCATGGGTTGGTTCTCCCGGATCGTGTCTCCCTGCACGCACGGTAACGCGATTCTCAGAATTAGGAAATGCTAATGTGATATTCCGGTACCTATGGGAGGATTATTCCTCAGGTTGTTTCCTTCCCCAGAGTCTGCTAACTCCTGACCCGCCTGGTTTGGGGAGATCCCGCCGCCCCCGTTGTTTTGAGCGGGTCGAAAAACACCGGTGCATCCATGATCCAAAGTATTGACCTTGTCGTCCCTTCGGGTGTTTCGGCCCCTTTTGTCGTACTGCAATGGGTATCGGTCCTGCCGGTCCTGGCGTTCGCGGCCCTGGGCCTTAATTATCTTGCCCTGACCGTGCTGGGCATGAAGCGCACTTTGCGCGCTTCTCCCCCTCCCGACGCTCCGCCGCCGCCCGCGACCGATTCCCCCCCGGTCTTGATCCAGATCCCCGTGTTCAACGAGGGCCGGCTGGTGGAACAGGTGCTGCGGGCCGTCGGCGCCTTGGACTATCCCCGCGAGCGGCTTTCGATTCAGTTGCTGGACGACAGCGACGACGGATCCCATCCCGACAACCGCGACCTCGCCTTGCGGGTGGCCGGCGAACTGGGGCTGCGAGTCGAGGTCTTGCACCGGGTCAACCGCCACGACTACAAGGCGGGCGCCCTGGCGGCGGGTCTTGCCCAGTCCACCGCGCCCTTCGTTGCCCTTTTCGACGCCGACTTCCTGCCGCCCCGGGATTTCCTGCGCCGCACCGTGCCCTTGTTCGCCGATCCCACGGTGGGCTTCGTCCAGGCCCGCTGGGGCCACGCCAACCGCGCCCAGACCCTGCTCACCCTGGCCCAGGCCACCGTGCTGGATGCCCATTTCCTGGTTGAGCAGGGAACCCGAAGCGCCGTCGGCCTGCCGGTCGCGTTCAACGGCACCTGCGGGGTGTGGCGTCGGGCCGCGCTGGACAGCGCGGGCGGCTGGCAGGGCGACACCCTGACCGAGGATCTGGACCTTGCCTTGCGCACCGCGCTTATCGGCTATCATGGGGTGTTTTTGCCCGACCTGGTGGTCCCCGGCGAGCTGCCCGAGTCGACCCGGGCCTGGCAAACCCAGCAGTATCGTTGGACCAAGGGCTTCGCGCAGGTCCTGTTCAAGCTGGGCGGCCGGATCTGGACGGCGCCCTGGCCCCTGACCTGGCGCGTCGCCGTGACCTTGCAACTGTTCCAGGCCTGCTTCTTTCCGCTCGCGGTCGCCAGCGTGCTGCTGACCTTGCCGGCGGTCATCCTGGACCTTCCCCTGGTTTCGCCGGTCGGGGAGATCCTGACCGTTTGCGGTCTTTTGGGCCTGGGCGGGGTTGTTGCCTTCCTGACCCGGGCCCAGATGCTTGACGGACGCCTGCACCCGTGGCGCACCCCGCGCGACATCGTTCTGGCGCTGACGTTCACCAGCGGCCTGATGCTGTCGAACACGCGCGCCGTGATCGAGGCGGGCCTGCGCCGCAACAGCCCCTTCGTGCGCACGCCCAAGAAGACGGCCGGCCTGGCCCGGCCCCGGCCCCGCGCGGGCGGGCTGCGCTGGCCGGAACTGCTCCTGGGCGTGGCCATGGTGGCTTTGTTCTTCCTTGAGCAAGCCTGGAACGCCCCGTTCCTGGCCGTGCTTGGCACCGGCTTGATTTTGCTGGGCATGCCCGATGTCTGGCCTCTGGTGCGCGCGTCCGTCTTGAGGGAAACCTCCTCGCGTCCCTCGTAGACGGGGCTCCCGGCGGTCCTGCCCGAAAGGATGGACCCGTTCAGGCGCCGCGGACGCTACGCCGCCGACGGGCCGGCCGCCCCGGCCCCGGCAACAACGATACGCGCCTTGGTGTTGATCGGACTTTCCCGAGCTCGGGCAAAGGGCGCGGGTCAGACCGCCCATCAACGCCAAGGCCGCGCCCGACGTCCCCCCCCGGAAATAAACGGCGGTTAAGGAGGAAGGGGTCCTCGGCGGGATGGTTGTCGTCTCGATGCAGGGGCTGGTTCTCTCGGATCGTGTCTCCCTGAACGCTCGGTCGCGCGATTCTCAGAACTATGGAATGCTGCTTTGGCATTCTGGTGAGTGCGGAAAAATTATTCCTCAGATTGTTTCTTTCTCCAGAGTCTGCTAACTCCTGACGCGCCTGGTTTGGGGAGATCCCGCCGCCCCCGTTATTTTGAGCGGGTCGAAAAGCACCGGTGCATCCATGATCCAAAGCATTACCCTTGCCGTCCCCTCGGGTGTTTCGGCCGCCGTTGTCGTGCTGCAATGGCTATCGATTTTGCCGGCACTGGCTTTTGCGGCGCTGGGATTGAATTACCTTATTCTTATTATTTTGGGGATGAGGCGCCCATCGCGCGCCCTCCCCTCCACCGACGTCGCCTCCGGCTCGTCGGCACCGCCCCACGTTCTGGTTCAGATCCCGGTGTACAACGAGGGACGGCTGGTGGAGCAAGTTCTGCGCGCCGTCGGTACCATTGAATACCCCCGAGACCGGCTGTCCATCCAGCTTCTGGACGACAGCGACGATGGCTCCCACCCCGCCAACCACGCCATCGCCCGGCGGGTGGCGGCCGAGTTGGGATTGCGCATCGATGTTTTGCACCGCGTGGATCGCCATGATTACAAGGCCGGAGCGCTGGCGGGGGGATTGCTCCATTCCGACGCGCCGTTCATCGTCTTGTTCGACGCGGACTTCGTGCCCCCGCCCGATTTCCTGAACCGCACCTTGCCTTTTTTCGCCGACCCGACGGTGGGGTTCGTTCAAGCCCGCTGGGGGCACGCGAACCGCGCCCAGACCTTTCTTACCCTGGCCCAGGCCACCATGCTGGATGGGCACCTTCTCGTTGAACAAAGCTCGCGTTATAATGCTGGATTGCCCATCGTCTTCAATGGCACCTGCGGCGTGTGGCGCCGCGCCGCGTTGGAAGCCGCCGGCGGCTGGCAAGGCGACACCCTGACCGAGGACCTGGACCTGGCCTTGCGCACGGCGTTGATTGGCTATCATGGCGTGTTCGTGCCCGATCTTGTCGTGCCGGGTGAACTGCCCGACTCGACCCGCGCCTGGCAGGCCCAGCAATACCGCTGGACCAAGGGGATCGCCCAGGTATTGTTCAAGCTGGGCCCCCGAATCTGGACTTCGAACTGGCCTTTGCCCTGGCGCGTAGGAGTCACCATACAACTGATTCAATGTTTCTTTTTTCCAATTTCAGTCCTTAACTTGGCACTAACCTTGCCGACTGTCCTTTTCAACATGCCCGTGGCCTCGCCGGTCGGAGCAATACTAACCGTGTGCGGTGTCTTCGGCATGATCGGGGTTGTTGGGTTCATGACGCGTCCCCAGATACTGGACGGACGCTTGCATCCGTGGCGGACCCCACGCGACGTCATCCTGGCGATGGCCTTCGCCAGCGGGCTGATGTTGTCGAACACCCGAGCCCTGATCGACGCCAGTTTGCGCCGGCGTAGCCCCTTCGTGCGCACACCCAAAACGACGGCGGGTCTGGCCCGGGCCCGGCTGTGGGCGGGCGGGCTGCGCTGGCCGGAACTGCTCCTGGGCGTGGCCATGGTGGCTTTGTTCTTCCTTGAGCAAGCCTGGAACCTGCCGTTCCTGGCCGTGGCCGGTACCGGCTTGATTTGGCTGGGCATGCCCGATGTCTGGCCTCTGGTGCGCGCGTCCGTTTTGGGGGAAAGCTCTTCTCGTCCCTCGTAGACGGGGATCCCGGCGGTCTTGCCCCAGGCGGCAAGGGCCCCGGAATCACCCCGGAAAAGCCGGACAGGGCCGAGGTCCGGTTCAAGGTCTGGAGGCCCCGGCATGCTGACCCTTCCTGAGTGGACCCCCAACCTTCCGGGTTTCCTGCTGGTCCTCGCCGCCGTCACCGCCCTTGGCCTGGTGGCTTTCGTGCGCCGCCTGTCCCCCTTTCACGGACGCGGCGCCTTTGTCGGGGCGTTCGTGGCCCTGGCGTGGTGGTGCCTTGCCGCCGCCGTGGAAAACCTGGTGCTCGGCCCCGCCGACAAGCTCTTCTGGGCCGAGATGGCCTGGCCCGGCATCATGGCCACCGTCTTGCTGTGGACGGCCTTCCTGTGGAGCTACTGCAAGGGCGAGGAACGCGTGCGCGCGTGGCCAACCCAGGCCGTGTTGTGGGGCCTGCCCGCCCTGACCTGGGGCGTGGCACTCACCAACGATTTCCATCACCTGATGTACGTCACCGCGACCCCCATGGGAGACGAACCGGGCGCCCCCTTGCTCTACGAGCACGGCCTGGCCTTTTTCCTGGCCATCGGGGTTTGCTATTTCCTGCTGCTGGTCTGCCTGATTGTCCTGATCGACACCTTCCAGAAGGCGCCTCGGGCCCAGCGGCCCCACTACCTTGGCCTCACCGCCGCCATGGCGGTTCCCTGGGTGAGCGACCTCACCTACCTGACCGGGCTGTTCATGCCGTTTGGCTTCGACCCCACGCCCTTCAGCTTTATCGTGACCGCTGTCTTGCTGGTCTGGATGATCGGCCGCCATCGTTTGCTGATCAGCGTGCCCGTGGCCTTGCGCCCCCTGCTCGACGCCCTGCCCGACGCGGTGATGGTGCTTGATCCCGGCGACGTGATCGCCGAGGCCAACCGATCGGCCCAGGCCCTCACCGGGTGTTCCCCGCTCACCGGACGGCGGATGCGCCAGGCCCTGCCGGTCTCGGTGGTCGCGGCCCTCGACACCCTGGCCGCCGAGGGCGTGGCCGACGCGGTCCTGGACGGGGAGCCTCCCCGCCATGTCGAAATCCGCACCCGGCCCTTGTCCCTGGGCAATCGCCCCATGGGGCGGGTGGTGATCCTGACCGACATCACCTGCAGAAAGCAGGTGGAACAGCGCCTGACCGAACAACTGGCCGCCAACCTGGCCTTGCAGCAACAGCTGCGCGAGCAGGCCACCCGCGACAGCCTGACCGGACTGCACAACCGCCACTACCTGGAAGAAGCCCGCCCCGCCCTGCTGGCCGGGGCCAAGGCCAGCGGGCGCCCCTTGAGCGTGGTGGTCCTCGACCTGGACCATTTCAAGCACTTCAACGACACCTGGGGCCACAGGGCGGGCGACGCGGTCTTGCGCGCCATTGCCCGCTTCCTGATCGCCAATGTCCGTCAGGACGACGTGGTGGTGCGGGTGGGAGGCGAGGAAATCCTGGTCTTGCTGCCCGACACCGATCCCCATGACGCCACGGTCCGGGTGGAACACTGGCGCGAGGTGTTCGGCGCGACCGCCCTGCGTATTGACGATCAGGCGCTGCACGCCACCTTCTCGGCCGGGGTCGCCGCCTACCCCAACGACGCGCCGTCGTGGGAAGCGGTGATCGAAGCCGCCGACGCGGCCTTGTACCGCTCCAAGGACCTGGGCCGCAACCGGGTGTGCCGCTGGCATGCGCCAGGCCCGGCCGTCGCCCCTGCCCAAAGGGCCCCCATCGCCTGACGCGCGGCCGAGCGGGCCCGGTCCCGGGATTACAGGGCCAGCACCCGCTCGCGCAAGGCGGGCTGGGTGTCCAGGGCCCCGGGGGTGCCGGTCCACACCACCCGGCCTTGCTCGATCAGGGCCACCCGGTCCACCAGCGGCTCGGCGAACAGGCGGTTTTGTTCGCTCAGCAGCACGGTCATGCCCTCGGCCTTGACCGCGGCAATGGCCTGGGCCAGGGCCTCGACCACCAGGGGCGCCAAGCCTTCCGAGGGCTCGTCAAGCAGCAGCACCGCCGGATTGCCCGCCAGGGTGCGCGCGACCGTCAGCATCTGCTGTTCCCCCCCCGACAGCAGGCCGGCGGGGCGGTGCCACAAGGGGTCCAGGGCGGGAAACAGGGCGCGCAGACGGGCTTCGCTCCACGGGCCCGGCCGCCCGGTGGTTCCCACCCGCAGGTTTTCGGCCACCGTGAGGCCGGCGAACACCCGGCGTTCCTCGGGCACCCAGCCGACCCCGGCCCGGGCCAGGGCATGCAGCGGCCAGCCCTTGATCGAACGCCCGGCCAGCCGCACGTCGCCGGCCGTGACCCGCACCAGGCCCAGCACCGCCAGCACGGTGGCCGTCTTGCCGGCGCCATTGCGCCCGAGCAGCGCCACGCCCTCGCCTTCGGCCAACGCAAGATCAAGGCCAAACAAGACCTGTGCCCGACCGTGGCAGGCATCGATTTTTTCCAGGCTCAACACCACGTTTATTCCTTGGCTTGTGTTCGGGCCTTGGCTTGCGTCCGGGCCCGGCGCAGCATGCTTCCGGGAAGGGACGCAAGACAAGCCGTTCGTGTCGCTTCCCGCGCGTTTCGCGTGACCCATCGCCCGCCACCCGTGCCGTCCCCCGCCCGGAGAGGTTGCCATGATTCCCGCCCCCGATCTTCGCGCCCAAGGCCTGATTGACGCCGTTGCCCTTCTGATCGGCCAGCGCCTGGACCCTCCCGAGGCCGCCCTGGCCCAGGCCTTCCTGCGCCAGACCCTGGAGGGCCATCCGATCGAGGATCTGGGCGGCTACGACGCCGAACGGGTTTTCGGCCAGATCGTTTCCCTGTGGACCTTCGTGCGCCAGCGCCCCCCCGGCCAGGCCCTGGTGCGCGCCTTTTCCCCCACGCTGGAGGAACACGGCTGGCACTGCGACCAAGCGGTGATCGAACTCGCCCTTGATGACATGCCCTTCCTGGTCGATTCCGTGCGCGCCGAGCTGGCCCGGCTGAACCTGGGGGTACGCCTGGTGCTGCACCCGGTCTTGCGGGTGGCCCGCGACGGCCACGGCGTCGTGGAGGCCCTGGGCGACGACGCCGCTGACGCGCACCCCGAATCCATCATGCACCTGCATGTCCTGGCCCGCGCCGACCCCGAACGCCTGGCAGCGGCCGAGGAAGGCGTGCGCGCGGTGCTGGCCCAGGTGCAGGCCGCCGTGCACGACTGGGCCCTGATGCGCGCGCGCTGCCTCGCCCTGGCGTCGGATGCCCCCACCCCGGCCGAGGCCGCGTTCCTGACCTGGCTGGCCGCGAACCACTTCACCTTCCTGGGCGTGCACCGCCACGCCCTGGCCCCCGACGCCGAAAGCCCGTCCGACGAAGCCGGCCTTCTGGGCATTGCCCGCCTCGCGGCCGACAATCCCGAGAACGGCCTGGGCTTTTCCATCGACGACGGCCCCTCCTTGCTGCTGACCAAGGGTCTGACCCCGGCCCGGATCCACCGCCCGGTGCCCATGGACGTGGTGGTGGTGCGCCGCGACGCCGCCGTGTGGGTGTTCCTGGGCCTGTTCACCGCCGATGTCTACACCGATTCCCCCCGAGGCATTCCGGTGGTCAACGACAAGATCGCGGCGGCCATCACCGCGACCGGCCGGCGCCCCGGCACCCACGACGGGCGCAAGCTCCTGGCCATCCTGGAAACGCTGCCGCGCGAGGAGCTGTTCCAGGCCGATATCGAAACCCTGGCCGCCATCGCCCTGGGGGTGCTGCGGCTGCAAGAGCAGCCCCGCCCGGCCTTGTTCCTGCGCCCCGATCCCTTCGGGCGCTTCGTGTCATGCCTTGTGTTCCTGCCCCGCGACCGCCACGACACCGCCTTGCGCCGCGAGGTCCAGGGTATCTTGGAACAGGCCCTGGACGGCACCGCGCTGTCGTTTTCCACCCAGGTGTCGGACGCGCCGCTGGCCCGGTTTCACCTGACGGTGCGGGTGCGCCCGGGCGCCCGGCCCCTGCCCGACGCCCGCGCGATCGAGGCGCGCATCGCCGACGCGGCCCGCGCCTGGCCCGACGCCCTGGCCGAGGCCCTGGTCAGCGCCCACGGCGAGGAACGGGGCCTGGCCCGCGCCGCGCGCTTCGCCGACGCCTTCCCGGCCGGCTACCGCGAGCGCTTCGGCGCCCAGCAGGCGGTGGCGGATATCGCCCGGATCGAGGCGGCCCTGGACCCCGCCGGCCCCGGCTTCGCCATGGCCTTGTACCGCGCCCTGGAAGACGCCCCCCACGAGGTGCGCTTCAAGATCGTGCGCCCGGGCCAGCCGCTGCCCTTGTCCGACATCGTGCCCTTGCTCGAAAACCTGGGGCTTCGGGTTATTGGTGAAATGCCCTTTGACGTGCGCCTGAACGGGGGTGGCGGCGGCGGGGACCGGGTCTGGCTGCATGACGTGATGCTGAGCCAGCCCCAGGGCCGGCCCCTGGACGTGGGCCAGGTGCGCGGACCCTTCCAGGACTGCTTTGCCCGCCTGCTGAAGGGCGAGGTGGAAAACGACCGCTTCAACCGCCTGGTCACGCTGGCCGGCCTGACCTGGCGCGAGGTGGTGATCTTGCGCGCCTATGCCCGTTTCCTGCGCCAGACCACCTTCCCCTTTGGCCTCGCCACCCTGGCCGATGCCCTGGCCGCGCACCCGGCCCTCGCGCGGGCCCTGATCGACCTGTTCCGGGTCCGCTTCGACCCCGAGCGCGCCGACGACCGCGACGGCGCCCAAAAGGCCGCCCGGGCCGAGATCGAAAACGCCCTGGACGCGGTGGACAACCCCGACGAGGACCGGGTTCTTCGCACCATCCTCACCACCATGCTGGCGACCGTGCGCACCAACGCCTGGCAGGTGGATGACGCCGGCGAACCCGGCCCGGTGCTGGCCTTGAAGTTCGACAGCGCCGCCCTTGATCACCTGCCCGAGCCCCGGCCGTGGCGGGAAATCTTCGTGTACAGCCCCCGGGTGGAGGCCGTTCACCTGCGCGGCGGCCCGGTGGCGCGGGGCGGCATCCGCTGGTCGGACCGGCGCGAGGATTTCCGCACCGAGATCCTGGGCCTGATGAAGGCGCAGCGGGTCAAGAACGCCGTCATCGTGCCGGTGGGGGCCAAGGGCGGCTTCGTGGTCCGCCGGCCGCCGGCCGAGGGCGGGCGCGACGCCCAGCAGGCCGAGGGCGTGGCCTGCTACAGCCTGTTCATCCGCGCCCTTCTCGACCTCACCGATACCCTGAACGGCGCGGAGGTGGTGCCGCCCCCCCGGGTGGTCCGCCACGACGGCGACGATCCCTATCTGGTGGTGGCCGCCGACAAGGGCACCGCGACCTTTTCCGACATCGCGAACCGCCTCGCGCTGGAGGCCGGCTTCTGGCTGGGCGATGCCTTTGCCTCGGGCGGCTCGAACGGCTACGACCACAAGGCCATGGGCATCACCGCGCGCGGCGCCTGGGTCGCGGTCCGGCGCCATTTCCGCGAGGCCGGCCACGACATCCAGACCACCCCCACCACCGTGATCGGCGTGGGCGACATGAGCGGCGACGTCTTCGGCAACGGCATGCTGCTGTCGCGCCAGCTCAAGCTGATCGGCGCCTTCAACCACCTGCATGTTTTCGTCGATCCCGACCCCGACCCCGAACAAAGCTGGGCCGAGCGCGAGCGCCTGTTCCGCCTGCCGCGCTCGTCGTGGGGGGACTACAACCCCAAGTTCCTGTCGCCCGGCGGCGCCGTGTTCTCGCGCCACGCCAAGCGCCTGGACCCCAGCCCGGAAATCCGCGCGCGCTTCGAGCTGCCCCCGGGGCCCATCAGCCCCGAGGCCCTGATCCGCGCCTTGCTGGGCGCCTCGGTTGATCTCCTCTGGTTTGGCGGCATTGGCACCTTCATCAAGGCCCACGACGAACCCAACGCCCTGGTCGGCGACCGCGCCAACGACGCCGTGCGCCTGAACGGGCGCTCGATCCGGGCCAAGGTGGTGGGGGAGGGCGCCAACCTGGGCATCACCCAGCGCGGGCGCATCGAACTGGCCCTGGCCGGCGTGCGCCTGAACACCGATGCCATCGACAACGCCGCCGGGGTGGATTGTTCCGACCACGAGGTCAACATCAAGATCCTGCTGGGCAGCCTGGTCGCGGCCGGCGAGATGACCGATCGCCAGCGCAACACCTTGCTTGCCGAAATGACCGATGAGGTCGGCGCCCTGGTCTTGCGCCATAACGTGTTGCAAACCCAGGCCATCAGCCTGACCATCGCCGGCGGCCCCGAGGATCTGGACGCCCAGGTGCGCCTGATGCGGGCCCTGGAACGGGCCGGGCGCCTGGACCGGGCCCTGGAATCCCTGCCCGACGACGAAGCCGTGCAAAAGCGTCTGGCCGAGGGGCGCGGCCTGACCCGGCCCGAGGGCGCCGTGCTGCTGTCGTATGCCAAGATCTGGCTGTTCGACCAGTTGATGGCCAGCGACCTGCCCGACGACCCCTTCTTGGAAGGCGAGGCGATCCGCTACTTCCCCGAGGTGCTGGGCCGTCGTTTCCCCGACGCGGTGCGCGGCCACCCGCTGCGCCGCGAAATCATTTCCACCGTGGCCACGAACAGCCTGCTCAACCGGGCCGGCGGCATTTTCGTGTCGCAGATGACCGACCGCACCGGTCACGATCCGGTGGACGTGACCCGCGCCTATCTGGTCAGCCGCGACGGCTACGACGCGCGCGCGCTGTGGGACGCGATCGAGGCCCTCGACGGCCAGGTGCCGGCCGCCGTTCAGCTCGACATGCTGCGCGCCGTCAATCGTCTGCTGGCTCACGGCACCGTGTGGCTGCTGCGCCATGCCGAATGGCCCTTGGATCTGGCCGGGGCCGGAGCCGCCCTTGACCACACGGTGGGGGTCCTGCGCGACGGGCTGCCCGCCTTGCTGCCTTCGGAAACCCTGGCGCCGCTCATCCAGCGCGCCGGGGCCCTGGAAGCCCAGGGGGTGCCTTCCGCGCTGGCCTTCGATATCGCCGCGCTCGACGTGCTGGCGGCGGCCAACGACATCGCCCGGGTGGCCCGGGTTCGCGCCCTCGCGGTGGAACCGGTGGCGCGGCTGTACTTCGCGGTGGGGATGGCGTTTGACATCGAGTGGCTGCGCGCCCGCGCCCGCGATCTCGACCGGGGCAGCCCGTGGACCCGGCTGGCCGTCGCCGCCAGCATCGAGGACCTGGAGGTTCAGCAGCGCCTGTTGACCCAGGGCGTTTTGGAATGCGCGGGCAGCGCCGACGACCCCGAGGCGGCCCTGGCCTGCTGGCGCGGACGCCATGCCCGCCTGGTCGAGCGCACCGGGCAGGTGTTGCAAGACCTGCGCGCGGCGGCCAGCGTCGATCTTGCGATGCTCACCGTCGCCGCCCGCCAGATCCGCGCCTTGTCGGGCGGATGACCCCCGGCGCGCGGTGGAGTTGCCGGACACGAGGCCCCCCGGCTCCACCGCGCGAAAAAACGGCTTGTCTCTGTCGCCTGGCCCGTATTTCACACCCGGTTTTTGAACAATCCGTTGCCCCCGGCGGCCCGGGATGTCAGGATTTGTTTCAAAGGGATCGGCTTCCCACCGACCCCTTCCGTTTCCTATTGGCTTCCACCTGTTGGGTTCGCCGCTCTCATCGACCGCCGACATGACGCACCGATCGCTCCGTTCCCTGCTGCTGGCGTCCACCGTTCTCATCATGCTGGCCTCGGGCGCCATGATCGGAACCGTGGCCTATCGCTACGCGACCGTCGCCGTGGCCGAGGTGTCGAGTGATCTGCGCCGCGAAATGACCCGGCGGGTGATCGACCATATCCGCGTGCGCCTGGAGGAAGCCACCGCCTCGCTGGAGGAAGCGGCGGAAAGCCTGGAAAACGGGCTTTTTTCCACGCAGGATTCCGAGCAGATCGAAAGGGTTTTCCTGCTGGAGGTGACCAGCAACCCGTCGGTCACCAGCATGATCCTGGGCTTCGAGGACGGATCCATGCTGGGGGCAACCGAAATCGGTGTTCCCCGGATCGAAGGACCTGGCACCCCGACGCAAGGCCCCGAGCCCTTTGGCTACGTGCTGAAAACCGACGGTCCCGCCCCCGCTCTGTTCCACAAGATCCCGGTCGACGAACGCGGCGACGCGGTTGGCCTGACCATCACCGTCCCCGGGTACGATGTGCGCGAACGCTCCTGGTACCAGGCCGCCACGAAGGCGACCCCGCCTTCCGATACCGGCGCGCTGTGGAGCGACATTTTCGCCCTGACCACCGGCGACGACATGGCCCTGCCGGTCAGCCGCTGGGTCAACCGCCCCGATGGCTCTCGAATTGCCCTGTTGTCGGCTCATGTTTTCTTGTCCCAGCTGACTCCGTTCCTGACCCATCTGCACGATGACCTGCCCGGTCTTTCCTTCATCATCGACCAACGCGGGCTGCTGGTGGCCAATTCGTTGGGAGAAAGCGTGATCCATCGCGGGATGCGCGACCGGGGGCTGTCGCTGAAGGCAGCCCGGGACAGCACCTCGCCCCTGATCGCGGCGGCCGCCCGGATGATCGCCACCATGGACGACGCCCTGGCCCCGGACGGTACCCGGGGCGCGCTGCCCGCCACCTTGAGCCTGAACCAGGACGGTGACCGCTATTTCGTGGAAACAACCCCGCTTGTCCTGGGCCGGGGGCTGACCTGGCGGGTGGTCACGGTCGTGCCCGAAAGCGCCTACATGGCCCCCTTGCGGATCGGCAACCAAAGAACAGTCGCGCTGATCGTGGCCTCGGTCTTGCTGATGGCCGGGGTCATGGCCCTGGTGGCCCGCCATATCCTGCGCCCCCTTGGCGAGCTAACCGAATCCGTGCGCGCCGTCGCGCGGGGGGATTACACCCGGATCCTGGACATCAACCGACGCGATGAAATCGGCGAGCTGGCCCGCTCGGTCAACACCATGACCTTGCAGCTGCGCCACACCCAGGAGGCCCTGGACCGGCGCCTGGCCGAGGTCTCGGCCGCCGAAGCCCGCTTTGACGCCCTGTTCGAGAATGCCGAAATCGCCATCTGGAACAAGGACATGAGCCCGTTGCTCGTTCGCTTTGCCCAGATGCGCGCGAACGGCGTGACCGACCTGGACGCGTGGCTTGATGCCCATCCCGGCGCGGTCCGGGATCTGCACGACACGATGCGCGTGATTCACGTGAACCGGGCGACCCTGACCCTCTTCGGTGCCGAGAACGAAACCGCCTTTTTGGAAAACATGGACCAGATCCTGACCAAGGAGGTGGAAGGCCGGATACGAGACCTGCTTCTGGCCGTGTGGAGTGGCATCGGACCGTTCCAGGGCGAAATCAGCCTGCGCACCTTGAAAGGCGAACGGCTCGACGTTTACGTCACCCTCCCCGTTCCCCACTCCATCGACGGCGCGCGCTCCGTCCCCGTCACCCTGCTCGATGTCACCGGCCTGCGCCGGACCGAGGAACGGCTGCGTTCCAACACCCTTGAGCTGGAACGCTCGAATTCAGACCTTGATTCGTTTGCCTATGCCTCGGCCCACGACCTCCGCGAGCCCTTGCGCAACATTACCTCCTATACCACCTTGCTCTCGCGCCGTCTGGCCGACCGGCTGAGCGACGAGGAGCGCGAGTTTTTCTCGTATGTCCACGGCGGCGCCCTGCGCATGGACGATCTGGTCTGCGACCTGCTGGAGTTTTCCCGCGTGGGCCGGGCCGGGGATGTCCCCGAGCCTGTCGCGCTGAGCGAAGTGGTCGACGCCGTGCGCGAGACCTTTGACGAACAACTGCGCGCGTGTGGCGGACGCCTGGTTTTTCCGCCGGAGCTGCCCACGGTGGTGGGCGTGCGCCGCGATCTCGATCAGTTGTTTTCCAACCTGATCGCCAACGCCATCAAGTACCGCTCCCCCGAGCACGCTCCCGTGATCACGCTGGGCGCGCGCCGCGACGGGCCTTTCTGGCACCTGACCTTGGCGGACAACGGGATCGGCCTGGAATCCGGCCACGGCTACGAGGAACGGATCTTCCGGCTGTTCCAGCGCCTGCACGCCCGCAGCGAGCATGGCGGCGGCACCGGCATTGGCCTTGCCATCTGCCGCAAGGTGGTCGAGCACCACGGCGGACGGATCTGGGCTGTCTCGCCCGGCCCGGGCCTGGGAACCACGTTCCATTTCACGCTGCCGCTCTGGCCCCAGTCCTGACCCGCCCTTCCGGCCTCAGGCGTCGGTGGGAGGGGTGCTGTACTCGGGAACCAGACCGGCCACGACCTCATGCGCCCGGGCTTCGTCGTGGGTCGCGCAGGCCGCCGCCAGGGTCTCGAAGGCTTCCGTCAGCGCCGCTTCATCCTGGATGCGCGGCGCGGCCACCAGAATGCCCGGGGTGGGGGTGGGCAGGGGCTTTTCGGCGCCGTGGAAGATCTCCTCGTAGAGCTTCTCCCCGGGGCGCAGGCCGGTGAACGTGACCGCCACGTCCTCGTCGGGCCGCAACCCGGCCAGCCGGATCATCTGGCGCGCCAGATCGACAATGCGCACCGGTTCGCCCATGTCGAGCACGAAGATCGACCCCCGGTAGGTGTCCGAGAGCGCCCCCAGCGCCGCCGCTTGCAACACCAGCTCCACCGCCTCGCGAATGGTCATGAAATAGCGGGTGATGTCGGGATGGGTCACCGTGAGCGGCCCGCCCGCCGCCAGCTGGCGCTGGAACAAGGGCACGACGGAGCCGGTCGAGCCCAGAACGTTGCCAAAACGCACGGTCACGAAATGGGGGGCGTCGGGATCGCCCAGCCCCAGGCGGTCAAGCCCCTGGCACCAGCACTCGGCCAGGCGCTTCGACGCCCCCATCACGCTGGTGGGGTTCACCGCCTTGTCGGTTGAAATCAACACCATCACCCGGGTACCGTGGCGCCGGCAGGCCTCGGCCACCAGCCGCGTGCCCAGGGCGTTGGTGCGCAACCCCTCGATCGGGTTCATTTCCACCATCGGCACGTGCTTGAGGGCGGCGGCGTGAAACACCAGCTCGGGCCGCTCCTCGGCCATCAGGGTTTCCAGCCGGACATGATCGCGCACGTCCAGCAAGGCGGCGCGCCGGTCGAGGGTCGGGAAACGCTCCTTCATTTCCATGTCGATGGTGTAAAGGGCGAACTCCCCGTGGTCGGCCAGCACCAGACGGGCGGGCTCCAGGTCCGCGATCTGGCGCACCAGCTCCGAGCCGATCGACCCGCCGGCCCCGGTGACCAGCACCCGCCGGCCCCGCACCATCGACACCACCGGGTCGCGGTCCAGCACCGCCTGCGGGCGGCCCAGCAGGTCTTCCAGGGCAACGGGGCGGACCTCCAGCCGGTCGGTTTCCCCGCTTTTCAATTCGGTGAGGCGGGGCAGGCGGGCCAGCGACAGCCCCAACGCCTCGCAGGTCTCCAGAAGACCGCGCAGGCGGGCGCCGCTGAACGTGTCCTTGGTCAAGATCAGCTTGTGCGGACGCTGGCCCCGGGCTTCGAGAAGGGCCACCACCTCGGGGATCTGGTCCAAGGTCCCCAGAACCGACAGGCCGCGCAGCTGCCGGCCCACCCGCTGTTCCTTTTCGGCCACGATCCCCACGGGCACGTAGGGCGGATCGGCCTCGCGCTCGACGGCCCGCAAGAACATCTCGCAGGGATCATCGGCCCCGGCCAGCAGCACCGGAATACCCCGGCGCCCCAAGGTGACCGCGCGCCGTTTCAAATCAAAGGTGCGATCCTTGAGCAGACGATAAAAAAACCGCGAGCCCCCCAGCATGACCACCAGCACAAAGGCGTTGATGATGGGCACCGAGCGCGGCAGATACTCCACCCGCGACAGCAGGAAAACCGCCGGCACGAACATGACCAGGGTCAAGGCCGTGCCCCGCAAGATGGCGATCAGGTCATCCAGCGAGGCATACCGCCAGATGCCCAGATACATCCGCTGCGTATAAAACGCGACAGCGGCGCACAGCGCGAACAGGGTTGCCCCTTCCCCGATATCCCCGGGGCTGGCCACCTGGGGAAGATCCTCGCCCACGCGCAAGTAAAGCGAAAGCGGGAAGGAAAGCGCGGCCATGATCACGTCGTGCAAAAAGACGATACGGGCCCGCGCTGGCATCCGCGTCACCAGGGACTTCACTTTCACGCCGCCAATTCCTTCCACGTTCTTCCGGCCCCGGAACCGGCGGGTTCCAGGACGCGGACGGGGGGCTTCAGGCCCTGGGCCCGCCGTCCCCGCGCCCGACCCGCGCCAGGCGGATCAACAAGGCGATGACACTCCCGGCGGCCAGCACCAAGGCCCCCGGCGCCAGCCCGGGCCACGCCACCGCCCCCGCCGCCAGCCCCATCAAGGCCAGATTGACCCCGGCAAAGGCCCGCGCGACCCGGTCATGGGACCAGCCTCCCTGAACCGCCCGCTGATAGAAATGCTCGCGGTGGGCCTGCCACGGCCGATGTCCCTGGATCAGACGCCGGCACAAGGTCCAGGTGGCATCCGCCACGTGGGTCGCGGGCAAGATCAGGGCGGCCAGCAGATGACCCTGGGCGACCAGGACCAGCAGCAGCCCCCCCAGCACGAAGCCCAAAGGAACGCTGCCCGCGTCGCCCAGGAACACCCGCGCGGGATGCCAGTTCCAGCGCAGGAAACCGGCGGCCGCGCCGGCCAGGATCAGGCCCGGCGCGGTCCAGCCCACGGCCGCGCCCCCCGCCAGCACCCCGGCGAAGGCCACGCCAACGCCCAGGCTGGCGGTTTCCACGCCGGCCAATCCGTCGATGCCGTCCATGAAGTTGTAAAGATTAATGAACCACACCCATCCCAGGGCAGCCAGCGGCGCCCCCACGACCGCCGGCACCAGGCCGCCCAGGGTCAACACGCCGGCGGGCAGGCACAGCAGGCCCAGGCCCACGGCGGCGGCCTGAACCAGCAGGCGCGGACCCGCGCCGAGCGGGCGCACATCGTCGGCGAACGATACCCCCATCAGGCCCACGGCAAGCGCCAGCAAGCCATAAGGCCCGGCCCCGAAGGCCCCGGCCTCGAAGGCCCCGGCCTCGAAAGGGCCCAGCAAGGCGAACAGGCCCGCCATCAACGGCAGCGCCACCGCGAGAAGGGCCAGCCCGCCCCCCCGGGGGGTGGGCTGGTCGTGGCTGGAGCGGGCGTTGGGCGTGTCGATCACCTGGCGGGCGTGCAGAACACGGATCAACCGACCGGTCGCCCGCGCCGTCAGGGGGACGGCGAGAGCAGCCAGGAGTGGCACGGCCAGCAAGGAGAAGGGCAAGGTTTCCATGGCCCAGGGTATAGGCCGACCGCGATCGGCCTGCAATCCTTCTGGTCAGGCGCAAGGAGAAGGGGAGACAGCCCGCCGTGTCATGCCGGGGCGGGCCCGTTTCCCTGGGCGCGGGTGGCGTGGAAGGTCGCCAGGAACGTCTCCAGGCTCCCTTGGCCGATGGCCTGGCGCAGATCGGCCATCAGGTCTTGATAATACTGAAGATTGTGCCAGGTCAGCAGCATGGGGCCCAGGATTTCCTCGGCCCGCACCAGATGATGCAGGTAGGCCCGGCTGAACCGCCGGCAGGCCGGACACGAACAGGCGGGATCAAGCGGACCGGGGTCGTCGCGGTGGCGGGCGTTGCGCAGGTTCAGGTCGCCGGTGCGGGTGAAGGCCTTGGCGGTCCGCCCCGAGCGGGTGGGCATCACGCAATCGAACATGTCGATGCCGCGCGCCACCGCCGCCACGATATCCTCGGGCCGGCCCACCCCCATCAGGTAGCGGGGCCGGTCGAAGGGCAGCAGGGGCACGGTGGCTTCCAGGGTTTCCAGCATGGCCTCGAACGGCTCGCCGACCGCGAGGCCGCCGACCGCGTAGCCCTCGAAGCCCAGAGCGGTCAGGGCCTCGGCGCTTTCGGCGCGCAGATCAGGATGAATGCCGCCCTGGTTGATGCCAAACAGGGCATAGCCCGGGCGCTGGCGAAAGGCCTCGCGCGAGCGCCGGGCCCAGCGCATGGACCGGCGCATGCTGTCGGCCACCGCCTGCTTCTCGGCCGGGAAGGGGGGGCACTCGTCGAACGCCATGGTGATGGTCGCGTCCAGCTGGTCTTGGATTTCCATCGACCGCTCGGGGGTGAGCAGGTGGCGGCTGCCGTCGATGTGCGACTGAAAGGTGACGCCATCCTCGGTCAAGGTGCGCAGGCCCGCGAGGCTCATCACCTGGAAGCCCCCGGAATCGGTCAGGATCGGCCCCGGCCAGTCCATGAAGCGGTGCAGCCCCCCCAGGGCCGCCACGCGCTCGGCCCCCGGGCGCAGCATCAGGTGATAGGTGTTGCCCAGGATGATCCGCGCCCCCGTCGCCGCCACGGACTCGGGCATCATGGCCTTGACCGTGCCGGCGGTGCCCACCGGCATGAACACGGGTGTTTCCACCGGACCGTGCGCGGTTTCCAGATGGCCAAGGCGCGCGGCGCCATCGGTTGCGGTCACGGTGAACGAAAAGCAGGAGCCGGACATGGGAAAACCAAAACCAGGGGGGAGAGGAGGGCGAGGAAGGAGAAGAGGGTAAAGGAAACGAGGACGGCGGCAAAGGGCAAAGCCCCTTCTCCGGGCAAGGGGATGAGAGCCCCTTGCCCGGAGAAGGGCGACGTTCCCCTGCCCAAACCGGGAAGCGGATTACCCGCCAGTCGCCTTTGCCTGACGAGCTTCCATGTACGCCCGCAACACGGCGTTGATCCGGGTTTGGTAGTGGGGCCCTCCTTGCTTGAAAAAAGACAAAATATCCGGATCAAGGCGAATACTGATCCGCGTCTTGCCAGAGGGAACCCGCTCGGCGTTCGCGAACCAATTATCATCCAACACGGGAGCGGCATCGGGGTCCGATGCCATCGCCCGGTCGATCTCCTCATCCGTCATCGCCTCCAGCCGGGCCCAGTCGGTCTTTCCCGTCCCGGGAGGCGGCGTCGCGCTCTGCAAAATATCGTGTCTTTTCATCGGTGCGTGCCTTTCGTGCCGAAATAATTCGAATTTTTTCTCCTCTATATGTATAAACAACTGCAATAATAATTCCATTAATATCACCAACTGCAATCCATCTTGGTTCCGAAGATTCTTTTTTGCTTGTACTGTTTATATAAAAATTAAAAAATATAGTTTTTGCATCATTAAAATCAATAAAGTGTTTTGAAGTATTTATTTCATTTTTTTGCGGATCCCATTCGAATGGCAGCATGATTTTCTCCTTTTGTGACAAAATCTCGACAAATCCTCGCAAGAGGATGTCGAGATGGTTGTTGAAGGGTTGGTCCAATTGCTTCCAGCATTCTCGATATCCTGACTTCCATCTGGATGGGTCGCGTTTGTCAGAGTGAAGCAGACGGATTTTGGAGGCCGGCGCGGACTTTGGGAAGCCGCGCTCCGTGTGCCGACAAAATGTATGTACAATCGGTCGTGAGAACGATCAAGCCCTCTCGT
The DNA here is from genome assembly GCF_007992075.1 of Pararhodospirillum oryzae. GTDB lineage: Bacteria > Pseudomonadota > Alphaproteobacteria > Rhodospirillales > Rhodospirillaceae > Pararhodospirillum > Pararhodospirillum oryzae. The sequence continues at coordinate 54,809 of NZ_BJZO01000003.1, read as the reverse complement.
CGCCCGCCGCCAGGTCGGCCCGGTCCAGCAGGCAGGCATCGCCATACGAGTAGAAGCGGTAGCCGGCCTTGATGGCGTGGGCATAGGCCGCCTGCATGCGCCCGAGTCCCGCGAAGGCCGAAACCAGCATGAACAGGGTCGAACGCGGCAGGTGGAAGTTGGTCATCAGCCGGTCCACCACCTTGAACCGGGCCCCGGGCACAAGGAACAACCGGGTCGTGGTTTCAAAGGGGTGGATCACGCCCGCATCGTCGGCGGCGCTTTCCAGCAGGCGGGCCACGGTGGTGCCCACGGCCACGATCCGCCGCCCCTCGGCCCGCGCCTGGTTCAGCCGCCCGGCCACCTCGGGGGTCAGGATGCCGCGCTCGGCGTGCATCACATGGTCGGCGGTGTCGTCGGCGGTCACCGGCAGGAAGGTGCCCGCCCCCACGTGCAAGGTCAGCGCCTCGCACGCCACCCCCCGATCGGCCAGGGCCTGGAACAGGGCCGGGGTCAGGTGCAGGCCGGCGGTGGGGGCCGCCACCGCGCCGTCGTGGCTGGCATAGGTCGTCTGGTAGTCCTCGCGGTCGCGCGCGTCGTCCTCGCGCCCCATGTAGGGGGGCAGGGGCAGGCGGCCATGGGCTTCCAGGGCCTGGGTCAGGGCCGGGCCGGCGCGGTTGAACGACAAAACCACCTCGCCGCCCTCGCCGCGCGCCACCACCTCGGCCGTGAAATCGGGAGCGAACGTCACCACCCGGCCCAGCGTCAGCTTGCGCGCCGGCCGCGCGAAGCAGCGCCAGCGGTCCGGGGCTTCTTGCAGGTGCAAGGTCACCTCGACCCCGCCTTCGCCCACCCGCCCCTTCAGGCGCGCCGGAATCACCCTCGTGTCGTTGACCACCAGCACGTCGCCCGGATCAAGCAATCCCGGCAGATCGCGCACCCCCAAATCCTGGAAGGGTCCCGTGGCCGGAACGCGCAGCAGGCGAGCCGAATCCCGGGGTACCGCCGGTCGAACGGCGATGCATTCTCGCGGCAAGGGAAAATCAAACAGATCAACACGCATTATACGGGTATCCGGACCACGGATTGCGAAAGGCGGCCCCGGTTTTTCTGGCCTCCTGGCGTGGGCTGTGCTTTACCAACTCCAGCCCGGCGACCAAAGCACTTTCGGCGCCGTCGGCGGGCAGGGGAAACAGGCCATGGGGGGAACCATGTCGACCGAAGACGGCATCCGCGCCATCCTGGAACGCCATCCATTCCTGCGGGGACTGGACACCAGCGTGATTGACGGGCTGGAAGACCTGGCCAGCATCGAGCGTTTCGCGGCGGGTGATGCTTTGCTGATCGAGGGCCGGGCGGCGGACCGATTCTTCTTGCTGCTGGATGGCACCGTCGCCCTGGGCGTGGCACGGCGCGGCGAACGCCTGAAGGTCATCGAAGTGGTGCGCGAGGGCGACTTGCTGGGGTGGTCGTGGCTGATCCCTCCCTTTCACTGGACGTTCGAGGCCCAGGCCCGCACGCCCGTGCGTGCCCTTGTCATCGATGCCGCCATTTTGCGCGAGCGCATGCGCGCCGACCACGTGCTGGCCCATGCCCTGATGGATCGCCTGCTGCCCGTCATGGCCGCCCGCCTGCGCGCGGCGCGCATGGAAGTTCTGGCCTGCGAGGAAAACCAGGGCTGATCCGCCCCCGGCCGCTTTCCACGGACTCCGGGCCCTCACCCGCTCAAGGGAGAGGCTCGGCGGGGGACCGTGCAATGCGAACGAGGGTTCTTCTTTTTGCGGGAAACGCGGTTCCCTCTTTTCGACTCTAGACTGAAACTGGATCAACTTGAGTCAAGTTGGCCCAGTTTCAGTCTAATTCTATAAATTTTAAAGTAACTTCGAGATCAGGTTGGGCCAAGAAATGGCCCAACCTGATCTCGGATTACTCTAGGCGGGCCGCGTCCACGAGCGGATCCCGTCGGCAAGCGCGAGGATCGAACGCCGGTCGTCGAACAGCCCCGGGGCCCGGTCGCGCAGCTGTTCCGACAGGGCCCGCCGCCGCTCCGGTTCCCGCCCCAGGGCAAGGGCCAGACGCTCGTAGCCTTCCTGAGTGCGGGCGAGGCCTTCGTTGAGCCCCATCATCCGGTAATATCCCTGGGTACGGCGCCCGCGCATGAACGGCCCCGGCCAGCTCACCACCGGGGTGCCCACCCCCAGCGCTTCCAGGATCGCCGGCCCGCCCCCCCAGTAAAAGGCATCCAGCACCACGTCCACCGCCTTCAGCGCGGCCTGGCGGATGCCCGGGCGGGGCCAGCGCAACCACACCAGCCGCTCGGCCGGCACGCCCGCCGCCGCCAGCCGCGCCCCCATCAGACGGGTCAACTCCCCTTCGGGCGCGCGAAACAGGCACAAGCGCCCGCGCGCATCCCCGGCAAGCACGCGGGCGAACACCGCGTCCATGTCGGGGTGAATCCGTTCAAGCGGATGCGCGCACAGATAAAGTGTCGCGTCCTCGGGAAGGGCCAGGCGGGCGCGATCGGCCGCCTCGGGCTGCGGCCGGGGCTGACACGTCATCAGGCCCGGCACCCGGATCAAGGGTTCCCGATAGTGGGCCCGTGCCCCCGGAGGCTCCAGCGCGTCGGCGCTGACGTAGGCATCGATCGACGGCAGGCCGGTGGTCACGGGATGCCCGGGCAAGGCCACCTGAAGCGGGGCCAGGCGGGCGTGGGCCAGCGCGGTGGTCAGGGGATCCACGCCAACTTCGGGGTAGACCAGCACATCGAGGCACAGCGCTTCCAGGTCCTTTTGCGCGCGCAGGATATCCCGGGGCAACACCGCCTCGCGCGTGCCTTCTTCCACGAGCCGGGCCCACGCCGGACTGCTGGCCGGCCCCGGGGCGACCAGCACGACCTCCAGTTCCGGGCGCCCCCTTAGTTCTTCCACCAGCGCCACGAGACCGTGGGCCGTTTCGCCACGGGCCAGGGTCGCGGACACCACCCCCACCCGACGCCGTTCCCCCGTGGGCGCCTTTTCCGCATGGGCGGCCACGTGTCCCAGCACCGGCGACACCCGACGCATGGTTTCCGCCAGCTCCGTCATCAAGGCGGTGTCGTCGCGCCCGTGCGTGGCCAGGGCCGGCACCGCCAGCGCCCCGCCCAGGGCGTTGGGATCGGGCAGGAACGCGCCGCGATCGCGCAAGGCCGCCAGGCCACGCCGCAGCCGGATCCGGGCTTCGTCGATCTCGGCCCCCGAGACGGGCACGCGCGGCAACACGGCCGTCGCCATCACCGCCGCCGCCGGATGGTCGCCCGCGCCTTCCACGACCCGCAACGCCTCCGCCCAGGCCCCGCTTCGCTCCAGAACCCGCGCGAGGTTGGCCCGAACCGGCCACGAGCCCGGATCAAGGGCCAGCGCATGGCGCAGCAGCTCGGCCGCCTCGCCCGGACGCTCCAACCCCGCCAGCGCGAAGCCCCGGTTCAGCAGCGTGGAAACCGAGGGAGTTTGTTCCTGAACCTGGCAGCGCCCCGTCACCTCCAGGGCTTCCTCGTAGGCGCCGCGTTCGTTCAAAACCGCCGCCAGCTGATGCTGGGCCTCGATCAGGGAGCCCAGCGTCCGGTACAGGGCCTCGGCCGCCGCCAGGGCGCCCCGGCGCACCAGCAAGCGCCCCAGGCTGAGAACGGGCGCGCTCAGGCCCGGGCGCACCGCCAGCAAGCGACGCCACGCGTTTTCCGCCCCGGCGTCGTCGCCCCGGGCCTGGCACGCGTGGGCCAGGGCGCGCCACGGATCCATCGCGTCGGGCGCAAGCACCAGGGCCAGGCGCACCCGCGCCACCGCCACCGCCGGCCGCCCACGCATCAAAAGCGCCATCGCCGACAGATGCAAGGCCTCGACATGCGCCGGATCCGTCGCCAGGATCGCGTCGTACTCCGCCAGAGCCTCGTCCAGGCGGCCCGCCTGATGAGCCGCCAGGGCCCTGTCCAACCGCTCCTCGCGCAATGCCGGCATGTTTGCCCCACCCCCTTGCGACATCGCCCGATCCCTACGCCGGGCGTGTCCTTTCGGAACCCCGTCCCCCGGCCCGCCATGTCAAACGCCGGCTCACGGAATCAAGCACCGTCCCCCAGCCCCCGGGGGTTTCCTGACGAAACAGGCGCATGGTGGGATACCACGGCGTGCTTTCACCGTGCAGCCCCCACCGCCAATCCGGGACCGCCGGCAGCAGAACCCACACCGGCCGCCCCAGCGCCCCCGCCACGTGGGCAAAGGCGGTATCGACACTGATCACCAGATCCAGGGACGCCATCAGCCCGGCCAGGCCCGCGAAGGCGTGGTCGCGCCAATCGGCATCGGGCGGCACCATCGCGATGCCCAGATCCTCCAGCGTGCGCCGTTCATCGGGCCGAAGGTCGGGGTGCAGGGCGATCAGGGTCACGCCAGGCACGCGCGCCAACCCGGCCAGGGCGGCGGGCGCGAGCGAGCGTTCCCGGTCCAGGGCATGGGCGGGATTGCCCCGCCACGCCACCCCGACCCGAAAACCGCCCGGAACCAAGGCGTCGAGACGGCGGGCCCACGCCTGTTCCCGAACGGGATCCGCCGAAAGATACGGCACCGGGGCCCCGTCGGCGGGACCCAGCCCCAGAACACCTGCCGTATCCATCAAGGGCAGGCACGCCCCCGCCGCCGGGGGAGTCACGCCCAGGGGAATCAGGGCATCCAGGCCGGGCACGGTGGCAAGCAGGGATCCCAGGGCCGGCGAACAGGCCAGCACCACGGCCCCGGCGCGTTCGCGGACCGGGGCCACGTAGCGCGCGAAGTGCACGGCGTCGCCGATCCCTTGTTCGGTGAACAGCAGCACAGGGAGCGCAAGCCGCTCTCCCGTCCATTCCGGGAGCCCGGGAAACGGGCGGGACTTGTTCCACGCCGCCCACCGCGCCCGATACTCGGGGTATCCCCCCGCAAGGTCGCCCGAAAGGAGCTTCGCCACCCCCCGGTTATAGCGGGCATCGGCAAACGCCGGATCAAGACACAGGGCCCTGCTGAATTCCCGGTCCGCCCGGACGGGATCCCCCTGGCGCAACGCCACCGCCCCCAGGTTGCTCCGCGCGGCCGGGCACGCGGGGTCGAGCAAGACAACCTGCCGGAACACGCGCGCCGCCGCGTCCAGAAGGCCTTCCCGCGCCAGCTGCCGGGCTCGCGCGTTCAAGGCATCGGTGGTGTTCGGGGGGTCCCCCATTGATCCGCCGCTATCGACTCCTGGAAGGGTTCCAGCGAGAAAAGGGGGCCGTTCTCGACGCGCTCCGGGGAAGAAACACCCCAACGCACCCGACACCGAGGCCCTTCAACGAGAAACGGCCCCTTCACCCTTCAGGCACGTTATCTCGTGCGAAAAAACATCCGTTCGCGTCCGCTCCCGGCTCAGTCCTTGGGCTGCTCGCCTTCGACCAGATGCCGCGCGACCGCCAGCACATCCTCGGCCGGAGGGTTTTCCCCCTCGGCGAAAAAGGCCTCCACGTCCGCCATCTCGACCGGATACTTCTTGACCAGGGCCGCCACCACCGCCCGCGTGCCCAGAACGTGGGCCGCCAGACCTTCCATCATGTTCAAAAGATTATTGATTTGCTCCGACGACAGATCCCCCATGCGGGCGACGTCGTCCGACAGCTTGTTCAGCAGGACTTGAATCTGGTTGAGCATCAGATCCGACATGAAAGAACTCCTTTCTGGTCCACGCGGACGCCAGAGGGTCAAGGGGCGGCAGGGCCCTTCGGGCCCTGCGTGTGCGGAATTAAGGATACCCTTCACCGCCGCGTCTGTCATGTGCCATTACCAGAGGGCGCCACGACGGGTCTTGACGCGCCCCGACCGCAAGCTGGCCGGGACCTCACGCAAAGGAGAAACGCATGCGGGTTGGCATCGCCTGGCAAATGGGCCTGCCCAGCGGATGGGGCACCTATGCCTTGAACCTGGCCCTTCAGCTTTCTCGCCTGGGCCACCGCCCGGTGCCGTTTTCGCTGTCGAACGCCCCTCTTGATCAGTGGCTCGACCCCCTGGGCCAGCGCCTGCTGGCGCCCGCCCTGGCCGAGCACGCGCGCATGAACCACCTGCTGGCGCTGCACGGGGAACTGGATCTCCCTTATCTCGTGCTGCACGGCCTGGCCGACGGCCTGGACATCAACCCTTTTTCCGATCAGGTGCGCGGCCAGCCCGACGTGGGCGTGGTGTTTTTTGAATCCGCCCTGGTGCCCGGGCCCAATCTCGCGGCCGCCGAGCGCTTCAAGGTTATCATCACCGGATCAAGCTGGAACCAGATGGTGCTGGAAGCCCACGGCGTGACCCACGCGCGCTTGCACTTCCAGGGCATTGATCCCAGCGTGTTCCATCCCGCGCCCCGGGCCGGCCTGATGCCTCCCGGGCGGTTCGTCGTGTTTTCGGGCGGCAAGCTGGAATACCGCAAGGGCCAGGATATCGTGATCGCCGCGTTCAGGATCTTCCACCAGCGCCATCCCGACGCCCTCTTGGTGACCGCCTGGCATAACCTCTGGCCCGAATGCCTGGAAACCCTGGAGGAATCCCCCCACGTGGACACCTTGCCCACGGTGGACGGGCGCGGGCGCCTGTGCCTCGGCCCGTGGTTCGAGGGCCTGGGCCTTTCCCCCGACGCGGTCTTGGACCTAGGCCCCCTGGCCAACGCCGCCACCGCCCGCGTGCTGCGCGAATGCGACCTGGCCGTGTTCCCCAACCGCTGCGAAGGGGGCACCAACCTGGTGGCCATGGAAGCCATGGCCTGCGGCGTGCCCGCGATCGTGTCGGCCAACACCGGGCACCTGGACCTGATCGCGGGCCAAAGGGCGATGGGGGAACCGGTGTGCTGGTCCCTGACCGAGCAAGGCGACCTGACCGACGACGGTGCCCAGCCCTGGCGCACCGGCTGGGGCGAAACCTCGGTCGAGGAACTGGTGGAAGCCATGGAAGACGCCTACGTCCACCGCGAGCGCGCCACCCGGCGCGGCCAGGCCGGCGCCCGCTTCCTGGCCCGCTGGTCGTGGGAAGCCCAGGTGAAGGACCTGATGGAAACCCTGAACACCCTGGCCTGACGCGCTGCCCTTGTCCGCGTCAGCGGCGGACGCGCGGGCGCGGGCGGTAGGCCAGGGCCTCGGCCACGTGGATCCGCCCCACCGTGGGCGCTCCTTCCAGGTCGGCCAGGGTGCGCGCGACCCGCAGCACCCGGTGATAGGCCCGCGCCGACAGCCGCAGCCGCTCCGTGGCCTCGGCCAGCAGCGCGGCGCCGGCCGGGTCGGGGGTGGCCACCCGCAAGAGCGCGTCGCCCTCGGCCTGGCTGTTGGTGGCGATGCCCATCCCCTGGTAGCGCTCCGCCTGGCGGGCGCGGGCCGCCGCCACCCGGGCCGCCACCGGGGCCGAGGCCTCCCCCGGGGTCAGGCGGGCCAGATCCAAAGGCGGAACCGCCGGCACTTCAACCGTCAGGTCGATGCGATCAAGCAAAGGCCCCGACAGACGGCCCTGGTATTCCTCGGCGCAGCGCGGCGCCCGCGAACAGGCCTGGGCCGGGTCATCCAGCCAGCCACACCGGCACGGGTTCATGGCCGCGACCAGTTGGAAACGCGCGGGGTAGGTGACACTGAGGTTGGCCCGGCTCACCGTGACCCGCCCGGTTTCCAGGGGCTGGCGCAGGGCCTCCAGGGTCGGGCGCTGGAACTCGGGCAACTCGTCGAGGAACAAGACCCCGTGATGGGCCAGGCTGATCTCGCCCGGGCGCGCCCGCGCGCCGCCCCCGGTCAGGGCCGCCGTGGTCGCGGTGTGGTGGGGATCGCGAAAAGGCCGCCGGCGCAGCAGACGCCCGCCTTCCAGCAGGCCGGCCACGGAATGGATCATGCTGACTTCCAGCGCCTCGGCCGGGGCCAGGGGGGGCAGCAGGCCGGGCAGGCGCTGGGCCAGCATCGACTTGCCCGCGCCGGGCGGCCCGATCATCAGCAGGGCATGGCCGCCGGCGGCGGCGATTTCCAGGGCACGGCGCGCCGATTCCTGGCCGCGCACGTCGGCGAGATCGGGGACCCGGCCCGCCTCGGCCGCGATTTCCGGCTGGGGACGGCCCAGGACCTGGGTCCCCTTCAGGTGGTTGATCAGATCGAGAAGCCCCGAAGGCGCCAGGATTTCGTTCGCCCCGGCCCACGCCGCTTCCCCGCCTTGCGCCGCCGGGCAGATCAAGGCCCGCTCGGCCACCTGCGCCGCCAGCGCCGCCGGGAGCACGCCCCCCACCGAGGCAATCGACCCATCCAGCCCCAGTTCGCCCAGGGCCAGGAAACGCGCCATTTCCTCGGCGTCCAGCACCCCCATGCCGACCAGAAGCCCGAGCGCAATGGGCAGGTCGTAGTGGCTGCCTTCCTTGACCAGATCGGCCGGCGCCAGGTTGACCGTGATCCGCTTGGGCGGCAGGGCAAGCCCGATGGCGGCCAAGGCGCTGCGCACCCGTTCGCGGCTTTCCGCCACCGCCTTATCGGGCAGCCCGACCACGGTGAAGGCGGGCAATCCGCTGGTCATCGACACCTGGACCTCGACCGGCACGGTCTCGATCCCCTGGAAGGCCGTGGTGGCGATGCGCGCAATCATGGGCCGAACCGTTCCTGGATCGTTGTTCCTGCCCCGTTTATACGCCACCCGGTTGCAGGCGGTCACGCCCTAAAATCAAGACGACGGCGCTTCCAGCTGGGTGCGATACACCGCCACCGTGGCCGCGCCGATGGCCTCGGCTGAATACAGGGCCGTCACCCGCTCGCGGGCCGCCGCCCCCAACCGTCGCCGTCGCTCGGGATCGCCGGCCAGGGCCGCCAGGGCCTCGGCCAGGGCCCGGGGATCGTGGAGCGGCACCAGCACCCCGGTTTCGCCGTCCACCACCAGGTCGCGCGTGCCGGGCACGTCGGTGGCCACGGCCGGGCGCCCCGCCGCGCCGGCTTCCAGCAGCATCTTGGGCAGCCCTTCGCTGGTGCTGGGCAACACCGCGACGTGCGCCTGGGCCCAAACGGCGTTGATGTCCTCGCGCAGGCCCAGCCATTCCACCAAGCCCTGGGCCTGCCAGTCGCGCAACGTCGCCTCGGGCACGCTGGTCGGGTTGCCGGGGTCGGGGGCGCCCACGAGAACAACCCGCGCGTCCACCGATCGCGCCCGCAACAGCCGCGCCGCCTCGATCAGGTCCAGCAGGCCCTTTTCCCGGGTCATTCGCCCGACATAGGCGAACACCGGCGTGCCTTCCGGCTCGGGAGCGGGGTGGAACAGCTCCACGTCCACCCCCGACCCCGGCACCAGCACCGTGCGCTGATCCGCGACCAGCCCGCGCCCGACGAAATAGGCGCGATCATCGGTGTTTTGCACCATCAGGCGGCGACCGTTTCTGTTGACCACAAGCCGGAACAGCAGCGAAATCACCGGGCGCAGCATCCGCGCCTTCACGGTGTTCGCGCTGTAGACATACCCCATGCCGGCCACGGTCACCACCACCGGCGGCCGGCCGGCGAAGTCGGCGGCCAGGGCGCCGTGCACGGCGGGTTTCAGGGCCACGGCGTGGACCAGATCCGGGCGTTCGCGGCGCAGCAGGGCCACGACCCGGGCCAGCAACACCGCCTCGGTGAACGGGTTGGCGCCCTGGCGGTTCCAGGGCAGGGGGATGACCCGAAAACCCTCGGCCTCGATCGCCTCGCGGTAGGTGGAAACCCGGCAGGCCACCGCGACCTCGAACCCCGCCGCCCGGGCCGCGCGGGCCATGGGCCGACGGTGGCGCCAGAAGGCCCAGTCCTCGGTGACCAGGAACAACAGCCGGGGGCGGGGCTTGGTCATGGGAATCCTCTCCAGAGCATTTTCAGCCCAAATGACACCGTTTCGGCGGTCCGAAAATGCGAAAAATCAAAAAGCTAGAGCGCATCCGCCGATCCGTTTCGATCGGAATGCGCTCTAGCCAGGGAAAACCGCCCGAACGGGCAGGGTCAGGGGCAGCGGGCCCCGGCGCCGGGAAGAAGGGCGTAGGCGAGGGTGGGCCCCGGCCGTCCCGAAAGGGCAAGCGGGCCCGACACCACGCCCTGGTGCCCGCCGGCCAGTTCCCCGGGATCGAGCCCCAGGGCCCGGGCCAGCGCCTCGGGAGTGGGGGCGGGGGGGACGGCGGGATCCCACAGCACGACGCAATCGCCGGGCGGATCGCGCGGCGGCGGCACGAAAACCCGGGCCTGGGGATCGAGCGGGCGCACGAAGCGGCTGTCGGGAAACCAGGCGCGCAGGTTGGCGAGCGGCAGGGCATGCACCGAGGTCAGTTGCACCACCGTGCCCCCGGTGAAGCCGGCTCCGCGCAGACCGCGCGCGTAGTCGCCATAGGGCAACACGATGTTGCACTTGCCCGTGCACGTCGCCGCCGTGCGCCAGGTGAAATGAGCCAGGGCCACCGGCGCCGCGCCGGCCAGGGCGAGGCTCAGGGAAAGAAACAAGATCCGCTCGGCGCGCCCGGCCGGCGGCTGGCTGGCCAGGGCCACGACCAGGGGCACCATCGCCAAGCCCACCGGCAGCAGGTGATGGGCGCTGTAGCCCCGCGACTGGCCGATCAGGGCCACCCCGGCCAGCAGGCCCGCGTAAAGCGTGGGCATCAGCACGGCAAGGCGCCACGGCCAGGCTGCCTCGCCCTCGGGCCCCAGCACGAAGCGGCGTTGGGCGCGGATGCGCCGCGCCACCCCGGGCAGGAAAACAACCAGCGCCAACCCGGCCCCGGGCAGCAGCACGGAAAACCCGTGGGACAGCACGCTCAGCACGCCCGCCCCCACCCCGGCCGGCCAGGGCTGGGGCGCGCTCAAGCCCATCTTGGCCTGATAGAGGTGGGCGAACCCCTCGGGATGCAGCGCCAGCGCCCCGTACACCGGGCCGGCGACCAGGGCGGCGACCAGCCCGGCCAGCATCCCCTTCCAGCCCCAGATCGCGCGGCGCACCGGCTCCACGGCCAGGCCGGCCAGCCCCAGCGCCGCCAGCACGACAACGGCATTGTACTTGGTCAGCAAGGCCAGCCCGGCCACGAGCCCCAGCACGATGAAGCGCCCCGGCGTGGGGCGATCGGTGGCGGCGATCAGGGCCACGAGCGCGGCCAGCGCCCCCAGGGTGAGGAAGACGCTGTGCGACAGGTTCAACGAAACATAAAAGCCCTGATGAAGCAGGGTGAACGGCGCCAGCGTGCCCAAGGCGCGCACCAACGGGTCGGGCGACAGGCGCCGGGCCAGCGCCCCGGCCAGACCAGCCGTCGCGATCAGGGCCAGGGTGATGGGCAGGCGCACGGCCCACAACGTGGGGCCCAGGACCTGCTGGAAGGCCCACGAAATCCAGGCCACCAGCGGCGGGTTCAAGGCATCGTAGGCCAGGGCCAGGGTCTGGCCGTGCAACAGAAGCTCGGCGTCATCGTTGCGCCCGCCGGTCCAGGCGCCTCCTTGGATCAGCAGCGCGGTTACGGGCACCAGCACCGCCAGCGCCAGGGCCGCGCGCTCCATCCAAGCACCCGTGCCCGATCTCATGGGCGAACCAGGCGGGCGATGAAAAACCCATCCATGCCGCCCTCGGCCTCCAGATGGCAAGGCAGCAGGCGCACATCACCCTCGGGGGTGAGCATGGTGGCGTCCAGGCCGGCCTCGCCCGCCGTCACCGGGTTCCGGCGCACGGTGGGGTGACGGGCCAGCGCGGCTTCGATCCGGGGCGCGCCTTCCTCGGGCTGAAGGGAGCACACCCCGTAAATCAGCACGCCCCCGGGGGCCAGCAGGCGAATCGCGGTATCAAGCAAGGCATCCTGGGTTGGCGCCAGGGCGGCCGCGTCGCCCGGCCGTTTGCGCCAAGGCGCGTCGGGATGACGGCGCACGGTGCCGGTGGCACTGCAAGGGGCATCGACCAGCACCACGTCGAACAGGGCTTCGTCGGCGGGCGCCCAGGTGGTGGCATCGGCGCAGACCAGGGTCACGGCCTCGCCAAGATGGGTGCGGTCCAGGTTCTCGCGAACCCGGGCCAGCCGCGGCTCGGAGCGGTCCAGGGCCACGACCCGGGCCCCGGCGCTGGCCAGTTGCAAGGTCTTGCCGCCGGGCGCGGCGCACAGGTCCAGAACCCGGCGCCCGGCCACCGGACCGGCCAGCCGCACCGGCTGGGCGGCGGCGGTGTCTTGCACCCACCACTTGCCTTCGCGAAACCCGGGCAGGTCGGGAATGGCGCCCGAGGCCTTCAGGCGCACCGAGCCGGTGGGCAGCACCACGCCCCCCACCAGCTGGGCCAGGGCCTGGGCGTCGCCATCGGTCGGCGTCAGATCCAAGGGGGCCTCGCAGCTACTGGCGCGGGCCATGGCGGCGGCCGTTTCCGGGCCATAGGCCTCCACCCACGACTGGGCCAGCCAGGGCGGCAGGTCGGCGAAGGGATCGTCGATCTCGGCCAGACGCTGGGCACCCTCGCGCGCGATCTTGCGCAACACGGCGTTGATCAGCCCGGCATAGGGGTGCAACTGGCGCCGGCGCGCCGCCTCGACCGCCGTGGCCACGGCGGCATGGGCCGGCGTGCCCAAAAAGAGCATTTGCGCCGCCCCCAGGCGCAGCAGATGGCGGGCCCCCGAGGCCCGCTTGGGAAGCGGCTTGTCGAGAAAGCCCTTCAAGATACGGTCAAGCCGTCCCAGCCGGCGCAAGGTGGTGGCCACCAGCAGCCGGGCAAAGGCCCGGTCACGCGGCCCCAGGGCACGGGTGGGGGGATCGAAGGCATCGTCAAGCGGCCGGCCCTCGTCCAGGACGGCAGCCATGACGTCCAGGGCGGCGGCCCGGGTGGCGGTGGCGGTTTCTGTCATGGGGCCGGGTTGTACTCCGAGCGCGGGTTTCAGGCAAGAAGCGGCCAGAGCCGCTTGGGCAGACAAAGAGTGGTCCGGGCCGCCCGGTCGCGCGTGAACAGCCCCCGGCCCGCACGCCATGCGCTGACAGGCAAGACCCGCCTGTGCCATAGTGGCGCCGCGATCGATAAGGCGTCGCAACGAAAAGAGGGATCCCATGGTACGCCGGTTCTTGTTCCCCCTGGCGCTGCTGGTGGCGGCCTGCCACGGCCCGGCCCCCGACACACCCCCCGGCGCGTTCGACTCCCCCGACGAAACGGCGGGGATAGACCCCCTTCCCGTGGTCACGGTCCGCTTCGATTCGGCGCACTGGAATGGGAAAACCGTTCCCGCCGAGGGACGGTGCAAGGCCCTGGGGGGCACGGGCCGGACGCCGCCCCTGATCATTGGGGGAATCCCGACGGGAGCGCGAACGGTTCTGGTGGCCTTCAGCAAGCGCGGCGATTCCGACCTGGACGACGGCGGCCTGGGGGTGGTCGGCTGGACGCTTCCCCTGGGCGCCTCGTTGTTCGTCACGCCCCCGGTCCCCGGTCAAACCGAGTCCCTTCCGCCGGGAGCCTGGATCGAACGCTCCCACGGGGCCGCGCTCGGCCCCCGGGTGGGCTATCTCGGGCCCTGCTTTCCCGAAAGCGGCGCCGTGTACGAAGCGGACGTGAGGGTGATGGGCCCGACAGGCCAGGGAGAGCAAGGCGTGATGGCCCACGGCGTCATCAGCCTGGGGCAGGACTGACAGCCCGTTTATTCCAGGGAACGCAAATACGTGCGGGGGCGCGGACGCGGGCGCGGATGAGGGCGCACGCGCCGGCGGGGGCGGAAAACCACGCTCAAGACCAAACCCAGTCCGCCCATGGCCATCCAGGCGGGGCCATCGAGCAGCATCCGCAAGGCGGTCCCCCACTCGGCCGGTTGAGTGGGATCGAGGGAGGGCACGCCTCCCGACAGCAAAACCCAGATCTCGCGGGTGGACAGGCCGTCAGGCGACGCCCCTCCCAGGGCCAGCACCGCCTCTCCCGACGCCAGAAGGGCCGAAAGGGCCAGCAGGCCCCACCCAAAAAAGCGGGCAACAAACACGGCGAAACCGGCAAGCATGAGGGCCCTCCTCCCTGGCTGGACAGGCGTCTGATCCCAACGCGCCTTCCCTCAGCACGGATCCCGGACCGGGTTCCTTTCCCCGACCCATTTCACGGTCATCGGGATCCCTTTGTATCTATCCTTTTTTCGTTAAAGGAGCGTTGCACGGGGAAGCCTTGCTTCAGACCCGAGGGCAGGAAGTCTGTGTTTTTCGCATGAGGGCCCACAACGCCCGGCCCGGAGAACCGGACTCCAGAGTCCGTCGCCTTCGGATGGAAGCCGACAGACTCCGCATCTTTTTGTTTTAATTTGTCTTTTCGGGAAAAGCAGTGTCCACTTTTCCCTGATAAACTCTAGCGTCCCTGCTGGCTTCCCCGGCGCCCGTGCACGCATCGGGCAATGCCGGCCAGATCGGCCCGCGTGCCCACCGCCTCGAACCCGGTTTCGCTCAGCAGCGCCGCGACCGCGTCCGCCTGGCCTTGCCCCACTTCGACGGCCAGGTGTCCGCCCGGCGCCAGGCAGCGCGGCGCGTCGTGGGCCAGACGGCGATAAAAGTCCAGGCCATCCGCCCCGCCATCCAGGGCGCGGCGGGGATCGAAGCGGATCACCTCGGGATCCAGGGTTTCCAGGACCCCGGTGGGAATATAGGGCGGGTTGGACACGATCAGGTCCACCGGGCCGCGCACGGCCGCCAGCAAATCGGAAACCGCGAAGGCCACGCGGTCCCCAAGACCGGCCGCGCGGGCGTTGTCCCGCGCCGTGCGCGCCGCGCCCGGGGCAATGTCAAGGCCCAGCCCCTGCAGATCGGCCCGTTCGCTGAGCAGGGCCAGCACGATGCACCCCGTCCCCGTGCCCACGTCCACCACCCGCCCCATGCGTCCGTCGGCAAAGGCCGGGGGCAGCAGATCAAGGGCCAGTTGAACCAGGGTTTCGGTGTCGGGACGGGGATCCAGGGTATCGGGCGACAACGCCAGATCCAGGGTCCAGAACCCGCGCCGGCCGACCAGGCGTGACAAGGGTTCGCGCGCCGCGCGCCGCCGGGCCAGGGCATCCAGCGCCGCCGCCTGGGCCGGGTCCAGCATCCGGTCGGGATCGGCCAGCAAAGCCCCCGGCGCCACCTCCAGGACATGCGCGGCCAGCAAGCGGGCCTCGCGCCGGGGTCCTTCGATCCCGGCCGCCTTCAAGACCGCCGTTACCCGGGCCAGCACGGCCGGCAGCGGAACCCCGGGCAAGGGCGTCATGCCCCCAGCGTCGCGAGGCGCGCCGCCTGATCCTCGGCGATCAGGGGATCGATCACCTCGTCGAGCGCCGTTCCCGCCAGAACCTCGGGCAGACGGTGCAAGGTGAGCCCGATCCGGTGATCCGTCACCCGTCCTTGCGGGAAGTTGTAGGTGCGAATGCGCTCCGAACGATCGCCCGACCCCACCTGTGTCTTGCGCGCCGCCGCCCGCGCGTCGTCGGCCTGCTGGCGGGCATGGTCGTACAGGCGCGCGCGCAGCATGCGCATGGCCTTGGCCTTGTTCTTGTGCTGCGATTTTTCATCCTGGCATTGCACCACCACGCCCGAAGGCAAGTGGGTGATGCGCACGGCGCTGTCGGTGGTGTTGACGTGCTGACCGCCGGCCCCTTGCGAGCGGTAGGTATCCACGCGCAGATCCTTTTCATCGATCTGCACGTCCACTTCCTCGGCCTCGGGCAGCACGGCCACGGTCGCGGCCGAGGTGTGAATGCGTCCGCCCGCCTCGGTCACCGGCACCCGCTGCACCCGGTGCACGCCGGATTCGTACTTCAGGCGGGCATACACCCCCTTGCCGGAGATCGAGGCGCTGGCTTCCTTCATGCCCCCCAGATCGTTTTCCGAGGCGTCCAGCACCTCGAAGCGCCAGCCCCGTTCCTGGGCATAGCGGTTGTACATGCGCAAAAGATCGCCCGCGAACAAGGCGGCCTCGTCGCCCCCCGTGCCCGCGCGCACTTCCAGGATCACGCCCCGGTCGTCGGCCTCGTCGCGCGGCAGCAGCTTCAGGCGCACGTCTTGCTCCAGGCCCGGCAACACCTGATCAAGCCGCTCGATCTCCTCGCGGGCAAGGGCGCGCAGATCGGGGTCTTCCAGCATCGCCTCGGCCTCGGCCCGCTCGGCGCGGGCGCGGGTGAGTTCGGCCACCGCCTCGACCACCGGGGTCAGGTCGGACAGCTCGCGCGACAAGCGCACGAATTCCTCGCCGCCCCCGTGACTGCGGGCCAGCAGGGCGTGCAGCTCGTCGTGCCGGGCCACCACCCGGGCCAGGTTGTCCTCCAGGCTCATGGACTGGTTCCCTTCTCGGAGTTCTCTTCGTCGGCCTCGGCGTCCAGCGCGAACAAACGGCGCAACATGGCCTCGGCGCGATCCTTGGTTGCGGTATCGCCCTCGGCGGCCATGGCGCGCAGCGCGGCCGAGGGCGCGTGCAAGAGCCGCCCCACCAGCAGCCGCGTGGCCTTTTCGGCATCGTCGGGGGCTTCGTCCAACGCGCGGCGCCGCTCGACATCGAACAGGGCGCGCAACGACATGATCGCCGGCACCGCGCGCCGTTCGGCCCGCTGGCGCGCGAACGCCTGCACGGCGTCCTCCACCATGAGCGAGGCGGCCCGGGCCGCCTCGTCGCGGTTGGCGCGCCCCCGTTCGGCCACGCCTTCGAGGTCGGCGAGATCGTAGACAAAAGCGGATTCCAGGCGTTCCACGGCCGGCTCGATCGCCCCCAGCACCGTGACATCGACCAGGAACATTGGCCGGTTGCGCCGCCGGCGCAAGGCAAGGCGGACGGCTTCCTCGGAGAGGGTATGCGAACACCCGTTGACCGCCACCAGCACGATTTCGGAATCCGCCAGCAGATCCATCAGCCGGTCGTGCCCGGCGACCAGTCCGCCCAGGCGGGTGGCCACCGCTTCCGCGCGCAGCCGGCGCGGGCTGCACACCACCAGCCGCCCCACCCCGGCGGCCAGCAGCTGCTCGGCCATCAGCTCGCCCATTTCCTGCGTGCCCAGCAACAGCAGCCGGCACGTTGACAGATCGCCGTGCAGATCGCGCGCCACCTGCACCGCCGCCGCCGCCAGGCTCACCGGCCCTTCGGCCAGGGGGGTTTCGGCCCGGGCCCGCTTGGCGCTGGCGTAGGCGGCCTGCAACACGCTTTCAAGCGCCGATCCGGCCACGCCCGCGTCCCGGGCCAGCCGGTGAGCGGCCTTGACCTGCCCCAGCACGTGCGGCTCGCCAACCACCTGGCTTTCCAGCGAGGCCGCGATGCGAAACAGATGGCGGATCGCCTCGATCCCGCGCACATCAACCATGTGACCCGCGAGCGCGGTTTCGTCCACCCCGGTGGCCTGGGCCAGGGCGCCCAGGATCTGGCCCCGCACCGCCTGGGGATCCGCCCCGTGGGCCATGATCTCGACCCGATCGCACGTTGAAAGCACCAGGACATCGCTCAGGCCCTGCTGGCGCAGGCGGGTCAGCAAGGCCATCGCGGCCGGATCATCCATGGTGATGCGGTCACGCAAGGCCAGCGGGGTGATCTTCTGGTTCACCCCGATCATCAGATAGCCCTCGATGCCGGTGCCGGCCTCGTCGCTCACCGCCCGCGTCTCCCGCCTAGTGGCCGCGCGCCCGACCGCCCGGAGGTCCCAGGAGTCCGATACGTGTTGAAAGGGCGGCCACGGGTCATGAATCCTTAAGGGAACGGGCAGGGGACGGACATCGTCCCCCGCGAACGCTGGCGCGGCGATTCAGCCAAAGGGGACCCGATACCATCCCGGTACCCCGCCTGTCCACAAAACGCGCGCGTCGCGTCCCCCAAAGCGCCCGCCACGGCTTGCCGGATGCAAGCGGACGGGATTACTGTTGATCCCTTGCCTGTTTTGGTGTCGACGTCCGCCCCCTGTCGGAGTTTCTGTGCGGTGAGATACGTAAGCACTCGGGGCCGCGCGCCCGTTTTGTCGTTCGATGATGTCCTGCTGGCCGGCCTGGCCGAGGATGGCGGCCTGTACGTGCCCAGCCACTGGCCCACCTTCACCGCCGACGACCTGCGCGACATGCGCGGCCTGACCTACCAGGAGCTGGCGGTGCGCGTGATGGGCCCCTTCGTGGCCGCCGTGCTCACCGACGACGAACTGGCCCAGATCGTGGAAACCGCCTACAGCGGCTTTACCCACCCCGCCATCGCCCCCTTGCGCCAGATCGGCCCCGAGGACTGGGTCATGGAGCTGTTCCACGGCCCCACCCTGGCCTTCAAGGATTACGCCCTTCAGGTCGTGGGCGGCCTGTTCGACCTGATCTTGGCCCGGCGCGGCGAGCGCGTCACCGTGGTGGGCGCCACCAGCGGCGACACCGGCAGCGCCGCCATCGCCGCCCTGGCCGACCGCGCCGCCGTCGATGTGGTCATCTTGCTGCCCAAGGGCCGGGTGTCCGAGGTCCAGCGCCGCCAGATGACCACCGTCGAAAGCCCCAACGTCAAGGTCGTGGCCGTCGAGGGTACGTTTGACGACTGCCAGGCCCTGGTCAAGGCCCTGTTCTCCGACACCGCCTTTCGCGACGAGGTCGGCCTGGCCGCGGTCAATTCCATCAACTGGGCCCGGGTCATGGCCCAGACCGTCTATTACATGTGGGCGGGCCTGCACCTGGGGGCACCCGAGCGTGCCATGGGCTTCGCCGTGCCCACCGGCAACTTCGGCAACGTCCTGGCCGGCTGGGTCGCCCGCCAGATGGGCCTGCCGGTCGAACGCCTGGTGGTCGGCTCCAACCGCAACGACATCCTGACCCGCTTCCTCGAAACCGGCACCATGGCCCGGCGCACCGTCGAGCAAAGCCTGAGCCCGTCCA
Source organism: Pararhodospirillum oryzae (assembly GCF_007992075.1). Taxonomy (GTDB): domain Bacteria; phylum Pseudomonadota; class Alphaproteobacteria; order Rhodospirillales; family Rhodospirillaceae; genus Pararhodospirillum; species Pararhodospirillum oryzae. Next base: position 36,043 of record NZ_BJZO01000003.1, on the reverse strand, counting down.
TGGACATCCAGGTCTCCAGCAACTTCGAGCGCCTGCTGTTCGAAATGATGGAACGCGACGGCGCCCAGGTCGAAGAGCTGATGGCCCGCTTCGCCGAAACCGGCGCCTACAGCGTGCCCGACGCCTTGCACCAGGAACTGCTGGGCCTGTTTCGGGGCTACCGCCTGGACGATCCCGGCACCGTGCAGGCGATCGCCGATCTTCATGCCACCACCGGCGAAATCCTTGATCCGCACAGCGCCATCGGCGTGATGGCGGGACGCGAGGCCGGGCACCGCGACGTGGGCACGCCCATGGTCGCCCTGGCCACCGCCCACCCGGCCAAGTTCCCCGACGTGGTGGAACGCGCGATCGGCGTGCGCCCGGCCCTGCCGCCCGCGCTGGCCGACCTGATGACCCGGCCGGAACGGCTGGTCGAGCTGCCCAATGACCTGGGCGCGGTCAAGGAGCTGGTGCGCGCGCACCGGCAAGGAGCTTCCGCATGATCAAGGAAGACGTCCGCGTCACCACCTTGCCCAGTGGCCTGGTGGTCGCGACCGACAAGGTGGCCACGGTCGAAAGCGTGACCCTGGGGGCCTGGGTGGCCACCGGCACGCGCCACGAAAGCCCGGCCGTCAACGGCGTGTCGCACCTTCTGGAGCACATGGCGTTCAAGGGCACGGGCCGGCGCAATGCCCGCGAGATCGCCGAGGAAATCGAGGCCGTGGGCGGTCATCTGAACGCCTACACCAGCCGCGACAACACGGCCTACTATGCCCGGGTGCTGCGCTACGATACCGACCTCGCCTTGGATATCCTGGGCGATATCCTGCAAAACTCGGTGTTCGATGCCGAGGAACTGGGCCGCGAGCGCGAAGTGGTGGTTCAGGAAATCCACCAGGCGATCGATACCCCCGACGACATCATCTTCGATTATTTCCAGGAAGCGGCCTTCCCCGGCCAAGCCCTGGGCCGTCCGGTGCTGGGCACTGTGTCGGTGGTGCGCAGCCTGACCCGCGAAACCATCGATGGCTACCTGCGCTCGACCTACGCCCCCGGGCGCATGGTGGTGGCGGCCTCGGGCAACATTGAGCACGACGCCTTCGTCGAGGCGGTCGGCCGTCATTTCTCGCAGTTGCCCGACGGCGGCCCGGTGGCCGAGGAACCGGGGCGCTACGCCGGGGGCGCCTACCGCGAGGACCGCGACCTGGAACAGGTGCACCTGGTGGTGGGGTTCGAGGGGATCTCGAACCTGGATGACGACTACTATCCCCTGTCGATCCTGGCCACGCTGCACGGGGGCGGCATGTCGTCGCGCCTGTTCCAGGAAATCCGCGAAAAGCGGGGCCTGGCCTACTCGGTGTACAGCTTCACCGCCAGCTACCAGGATACCGGCCTGTATGGCATCTACGCCGGCACCGGCGAGGAAGAGATCGCCGAGCTGATCCCGGTGCTGTGCGACGAAACCCTGGCGGTGGGGGTTGGCGTCACCCCCGAGGAAGTCAACCGGGCCCGCGCCCAGTTGAAGGCCAGCTTGCTGATGTCGATGGAAAGCACCTCGTCGCGCTGCGAACATCTGGCGCGCCAGATCCAGGTGCACGGGCGGCCGATCTCGATCACCGAAACCATCGAAAAGCTCGACGCCGTGACCCCCGACGAGGTGATCGCCTGCGCCCGGCGCCTGCTGGCCACGCCGCCCACCGTCGCGGTGATTGGCCCGCTGTCGAAAGTGGAAAGCAACGAAGCCCTGATCGCGCGCTTGCGGCCTTGAACCAGCGGGGCCGCGCGAACACGGCCCCTTCGCGCAAGGCAACACCCTAAAATAGGGGGCGGGGCACGGCTCCGCCCTTTTTTCGTGTTTTTTCAACGGGAACCCCGAGCCATGACCGCGCCCCCAACCCTTATGCTCGTGGATGGCTCCGGATACATTTTCCGGGCCTACCACAGCTTGCCGCCGATGAGCCGGCCCGACGGCACCCCGGTAAACGCGGTGTATGGCTTCACCACCATGCTGTTGAAGCTGCTGGCCGACATGAAGGCCACCCACCTGGCCGTGCTGTTCGACGCCGGGCGCCACACCTTTCGCAACGAGATTTATCCCGCCTACAAGGCCCAGCGCCCCGATCCGCCCGCCGACCTGATCCCCCAGTTTCCGCTGATCCGCGAGGCGGTGCGGGCGTTCAACGTGCCGTGCCTGGAACGCGAGGGCCTGGAGGCGGACGACCTGATCGCCACCTATGCCGCCCGCGCCCGCGCTACCGGGGCCCAGGTGGTGATCGTGTCGTCGGACAAGGACCTGATGCAGCTGGTCCGCGACGGGGTGTCGCTGCTCGACCCCATGAAGAACCGCGCCATCGGACCCGACGAAGTGCGCGAGAAATTCGGCGTGGACCCCGACAAGGTGGTGGATGTCCAGGCCCTGGCCGGCGATCCGGTGGATAACGTGCCCGGCGTGCCCGGGATCGGGGTGAAGACCGCCGCCCAGCTGATCACCACCTACGGCGATCTGGAAACCCTGCTGGCCCGCGCGGGCGAGATTCCCCAGCCCAAGCGCCGCCAGTCGCTGCTGGAGCACGCCGACAACGCCCGCCTGTCGCGCCGGCTCGTGACGTTGCGCGACGACGTGGAGGTCAGCGAAACCCTGGAGGATTTCGCGCTGGGCGCCCCCGATCCGGGGGTGGTGCGCTCCTTCCTGACCGAAAACGGCTTTCGCTCGCTGCTGAAAAGGGTGGAGGCAACCCTGGACACCGCCCCCGACCCGGCCAGCCCCGACACTCCGGCGGCGGTTGCCCAGGGCGTGGAAAGCGTGCCCGACGATTACCACCTGGTCACCACCTTGGAAGACCTGGATGCCTGGATCGCCGAGGCCCACGCCAGTGGCGTGGTGGCGGTGGACACGGAAACGAATTCGCTCAAGGCCCGCCATGCCACCTTGGTCGGCGTGTCGCTGGCGCCCCGTCCGGGCCGGGCCTGCTACATCCCCTTTGCCCATCGGGCGCCCAAGACCGAGGGCCTGGACCTGGAGGGCGAGGGCGCCGGCGCGGCCGTGACCAACATTGAAGACAAAGACAAGGCCCTGGCCCGCCTCGGCGCCCTCCTTGCCGACCCCTCGGTGCTGAAGGTCGGCCACAACATCAAGTTCGATCTGCATGTGCTGGCGGGCGCCGGCCTCGATACCGTGACCCCGCTGGACGACACCATGGTGCTGTCGTTCGTGATCGATGGCAGCCGCCACGGCCACGGCATGGACGAGCTGGCCCAGCGCCACCTGGGGCGCACGACGATCCCCTTCGAAGCGGTGTGCGGCAAGGGCAAGAACCAGATCACCTTCGATCTGGTGCCCCTGGATCAGGCCGTGCGCTACGCCGCCGAGGACGCCGACGTGACCTTGCGCCTGCACGTGGTCTTGCGCCAAGCCCTGCTGGCGGCGCGGCTGGTGCGGGTGTACGAAACCCTGGACCGGCCGATGATCCCGATCCTGGCCAGGATGGAACAAACCGGCGTGGTGGTGGATGCCGTGCGCCTGAAAACCCTCTCAGGGGAATTCGCGCGGCGCATGGCCGACCTTGAAACCGAAATCCACGCCCTGGCCGGCCGGCCCTTCAACGTGGCCAGCCCCAAGCAGCTGGGCGAAGTGCTGTTCGACGACATGGGCCTGCCCGGCGGCAAGCGCAGCAGCAAGACCGGGGCGTGGTCCACCGATGCCCAGGTGCTGGACACCCTGGCCGGGGAAGGGCACGCCCTGCCGGCGCTGGTGCTGGACTGGCGCCAGTACGCCAAGCTGAAAAGCACCTACACCGATGCCCTGGTCGAGGACATCGACCGCGCCACGGGGCGGGTGCACACCACCTACAGCCTGAGCGTGACCACCACCGGCCGGCTGTCGTCCAACGACCCGAATTTGCAAAACATCCCGATTCGCTCGGAAGACGGGCGCAAGATCCGGGAAGCCTTCGTGGCCCCTCCCGGCTTTTGCCTGATGAGCGCCGACTACTCGCAAATCGAGCTGCGCCTGGTGGCCCACGTCGCCGCCATCCGCGCCTTGCGCGAGGCCTTCGCCCAGGGCCAGGATATCCACGCGATCACCGCCGCCCAGGTGTTTGGCGTGCCGCTGGAGGGCATGGACCCGATGGTGCGCCGCCGGGCCAAGGCCATCAACTTTGGCATCCTGTACGGCATCAGCGCCCATGGGCTCGCGGTTCAGCTCGGCATTTCGCGGGGCGAGGCGGGCGCCTTCATCGCCGCCTACATGGCCCGCTTCCCCGAAATCCAGACCTTCATGGAAACGATCAAGGAGCAGGCCCGGGCCCAGGGCTTCGTGGAAACGCCCTTTGGCCGGCGCATCCCCATTCCCGGAATCAACGACCGCAACCCCGCCGCCCGCGCCTTCGCCGAGCGCCAGGCGATCAACGCCCCGATCCAGGGGGGCGCCGCCGACATCATCAAGCGGGCCATGATCCGCCTGCCCGATGCCCTGAGCGAGGCCGGCCTGGGGGCGCGCCTGTTGCTTCAGGTGCACGACGAACTGGTTTTGGAAGTCCCCGAAGCCGAGATCGACGCCACCCGCGACACCGTGCGCCGGGTGATGAGCACCACCGTCGCCCTGACCGACGCCCAGGGCGTGACCACCGTCCCCCTGGACGTGGACGTGGGCGTGGGCCCCTCGTGGGCGGAAGCGCATTAAGAAGGCTGGGGAGGCACGGCCTCCCCAGACCAAGGCGGCGGGAGTGCCCTGGCCCGTGCCATGGGCTTCAGGTCATGCCTTATTGTGGAGTCGAGAAGTCAAAGTTCCCAAAATGGGAACGTTCTCATTGATCAAAAACTTGGGAACGCCTATATCTCCGATGCGGTCGTCCGGGGCTTCGTTTCGATGCACGTTATCAAGCGCAAGGCATTGATTGATTTTTGGGAGCGCCCCGGATGCGAGGATGCCCAGCCAGCCCTGGAAGCGTGGTATCGGGAAGCAAAGACAGCGCACTGGAATGATCCCGCTGACATAAAATCCAAATACGGAACAGCAAGCACCCTGAAAGGGGGGCGCGTCGTTTTCAATATAAGGGGAAACAAATACAGGCTTATCGTCGAAATTAATTATAAAAGCGGTGTTGTCTATATCAGGTTTATTGGTACCCACAGGGAGTATGACGATATAGATGCGGAGCTTATCAAATGAACATGACCATTCGGCTTATCAAAAATCCCGAGGATTACGAAGCAGCCCTTGAACGTATCGATCGGTTGATGGAGGCGGAGCCCGGCACTCCCGAAGGGGACGAGCTGGAACTTCTCGCAACCTTGATCGAGATGTACGAGGACAAGGCTTTCCCCATCGGGCTGCCCAGCGTGGCTGAAGCGATCGCGTTTCGCATGGACCAGATGAATTTGCGCCCCCGCGACCTTGTGCCCTACATCGGCAGTGCCGCCCGGGTGTCGGAAGTCCTGGCGGGGAAGCGCCCCTTGACCCTGAAAATGGCTCGCGCCCTCCACAGTGGATTGGGCATCCCTGCCGAGGTTTTTCTTCAAAAAGAGGGGGCCGAATTCCCCCAGGAAACGCCCGCCATCGAGTGGTCGAAGTTCCCGGTTGCCGCCATGCGCAAGGCCGGATGGTTCGACGGCTTCGAGGGAACCGTGCATGAAGCCAGGGAGTGCGCCGAGGAACTGATCCGAGGATTGTTCGAGCGGGCCAGCCCGGGCAGCCTGCGCCCCGCTTGGCTGCGTCAAATCATCCGCAGTGGCGCCGAGATGGACCGCTACGCGCTGTCCGCCTGGCAAGCGCGGGTCATGGAGCTGTCAAACAAAAAACCACTCTCTTGTGCCTACCGGCCGGGGACGGTCACGGTCGATTTTATCCGAAGAGCCGTTCAATTAAGTTACCTGGATGAAGGACCTCGGCAGGTTCAGGATTTTCTTGGAAAAAGTGGCATTCATTTTGTGGTGCTTCATCGCCTGCCGCGTACTCACTTGGATGGGGCCGCGATGTGGGCAGCCGATGGGAACCCCTTGATCGCCTTAACCGTGCGGCACGACAGAATCGATAACTTTTGGTTCTGTCTCGCTCACGAATTGGCCCACGTCGGGTTGCATCTGGATGGAAACGGCGGCGACCCGTTCTTCGATGACCTCGACCTTAACGGAGACGGGCTCGACAGCATCGAGCAAGCCGCCGATGACATGGCCCGGGATGCCTTGATCGATGAACACACATGGCGGTCATCGACAGCCTTCCAGACGGGATGCCCCAACGATATCAAAGTTCTTGCCAGTTCCTTGCAAATCCATCCGGCCATCGTGGCAGGACGGTTCCGATACGAGAAAAAAGACTATCGCGCCCTAACCCATCTGGTCGGGCACAAGGAAATCAGGAAGCACTTTCCAGACGCGGAAAAAGGAGTTTAAGGCGCAAGAATCGGTTGTTCCTCCCGCCTCCCTTATCCCCCGCTGCCCGTCTCCGCCTCGCGGGTCCACAGCGCCCCCTTGAGCCGGCCCACGAACGCGGCGTGGGCTTCCAGTTCCTCGGGGGTGGGGGCGTGGGGGCGGGCAGGGCGGAAGGGGCGCTCGATCGCCACCCGCTCACCCGCGCCCTGGCGGTCCTCGCTCGCGGCCAGGGCCAGGCCGGGCTCGCGGCCGCCCACCAGTTCCAGATACACCTGGGCCAGCAGCAACACGTCGATCAGCGCCCCGTGCTTCTCGCGCGAGCTGGTGTCGATGCCAAAGCGTCGGCACAGGGCATCCAGGCTGGCCGGCGAGCCGGGGAACCGGGTCTGGGCCATGCGCAAGGTGTCGATGGCCCGTTCGCGGGGCAGGGGAGGCCGGCCCAGGCGGGCCAGCTCGGCGTTCAGGAACTTCATGTCGAACGCCGCGTTGTGGATAATCAGCGGCGCGTCGCCAATGAATTCCAGGAACTCGTCCACCACCTCGGCGAACAGGGGTTTGTCGGCCAGGAACGCCGCCGACAGGCCATGAACCCGAAAGGCTTCCTCGGGCATGTCGCGTTCGGGGTTGACGTACAGGTGCAGTTCCTGCCCGCTGGGCAGGTGATTGATCAGCTCAATGCAGCCGATTTCCACCAGCCGGTCCCCGGTTGCCGGGTCCAGGCCGGTGGTTTCCGTATCCAGAACGATTTCACGCATGGGGACGAACGGTCCTTGTCAGGCGGCGCCGGCTGGGGCACGCGGGGCCCTGGCGCATGTGTTGAAGCACCCGGCGCAGTGCCACCCAGGCCGGACGATGGCCCAGGCCGGTGGGAATCAGGGCGTCGGCGTTGGCGCGCTTGAACGCCTCGGTCGTTTGCAACGATCGCACATGGGCCAGGGTACTTGCCGTCATCCCCGGCCGCGCCAGCACCCGAAGCGTGCGCAGGACCTCGGGCGCCCACACCACCGCCACCCGGTCGCAGCGGGTTTCCCCCTTGGTTTCAAACAGCAAGGGGATATCCAGCACCACCACCGGGCGGCGCGCGCGCGCCTGCCGGGCCAGGAAGGCGCGCTCGGCGGCCCGCACCAGGGGATGAACGATGCTTTCCAGGCGGCGCAGTTGGGAGGGATTGCCAAACACCAGCCGCCCCAGCGCCTTGCGATCAATGCCCCCGGTCGCGTCGGCCACGGTGGGAAAGGCGGCCAGGATGGGCCGCACCGCCGGCCCGCCCGGGCGCATCAGGGCGTGCACCACCGCGTCGGCATTGTGCACCGGGCAGCCCAGGCGCCGGGCCATGGCCGCCGTGGTGGTCTTGCCCATGCCGATGGATCCGGTGAGCCCCAGCACCCGCACGCGGCGGCTTCGCCGCGCCAGCCGGTCGAGCAGGGCGGCCCGGCTCATCGGTCCTCCAGCACCGCGCGACGCAAGGCATCGTCCACGGAGGGCGCGACTCCAAACCAGGCTTCGAACCCCGGCCGGGCCTGGTGCAACAGCATGCCCAGGCCATCGACCGCCGGATTGCCCCGGGCGCGGGCCCAGGCGAGCAGCGGCGTTTCCAGGGGCGTGTACACGATATCGGTAACCAGCGCGGAGGCGGGCAGGGCCTCCAGATCGACCTGAAGCGGCGGGTGGCCCACCATGCCCAGGGTGGTGGTGTTGACCACCAGGGCCGCGTTCGCCGCCTCGGGGGGCAAGGCGTCCCAGTCCACCACCCGGACGCGGGCCGCCAGCTCGGGCGCCACCCCGGCCAGGGCCAGGCGCAGGGCCTCGGCCCGCTCGCGGGTGCGGTTGCCCAGGATCACCGCCGGGCAGCCGGCTTCCAGCAGCGCCACCACCACGGCGCGGGCCGCGCCGCCGGCCCCGATCACCAGGGCCGGGCCCTGGTTCGCGCGCCATGCCGGTGCTTCCTGTTCCAGGTTGGCGAGAAAGCCGAAGCCGTCGGTGTTATCCCCAAGCAGACGGCCATCCTCTTGAACGATCAAGGTGTTGACCGCGCCAATGCGCCGGGCGCGATCGGTGAGCAGGTCGGCGGCGGCAAAGGCGGTTTCCTTGTGGGGCACCGTGACGTTGGCGCCGGCCAGGCCCAGGGCGGGCAGGGCGCGCAGGCCTTGCATCGCGCTTTCCGGTCGCAGGGCCAACGGCACGTAGGCGCCATCCACGCCATGCCGGGCCAGCCAGAAGCCATGCACCCGGGGCGAACGCGAATGGGCCACCGGCCAGCCCAGGACGGCGGCCACGCGGGCTTTTCCCGAAATCATGTCGGCAGGACTCCCAAGGTGCGCAGGGCCGCGAGCACGGGCAGCAGCGGCAGGCCCTGAATGGCAAAGACATCCCCCTGCACGCGCTCGAACAGCGCGATGCCCCGCCCCTCGATTTCATACCCCCCGGCGCAGCCCAGGAATCCGTCGTCGGGATCGGCCAGATAGGCCTCGCGCACGGCGTCGGAAAAGGCGCGCATCACCAGATGGCACGGTTCGACGTGCGACCACAGGGGAACGCCATTTTGAACCAGAACCACCGCGCTCAGCAATTTGTGATCGCGACCGCGCAGCCGGTCAAGCTGCGCGCGCGCGGCCTCGCGCGTTCCGGGCTTGTCCAGCCAATGGCCCTCCAGGTCGGCGATCTGGTCGGCGCCCAGAATCAGGGCCCCGGGTTCCAAGGTGGACACCGCCCGCGCCTTGGCGGTGGCCAGGGCCAGGGCGGCGGCCGAAGCCTCCACCCCGTCGGCGCGCAGCATGGCCTTCATCGTTTCCTCGACCCCGGCCGGGGCCACCACGCGAAACGGCACGCCAGCCGCCGCCAGAAGCCGCGCGCGCGTCGGGCTTCCCGAGGCCAGCACCAGGTCGGGAGCGGCGTTCCCGGGCGTCGTGGCGGGCGTCACAGGCCGGTTTCCCCGCGCATCATGGCGAGGCGCTGCATGATGGTGGCCGCCACTTCCTCGATCGAGCGCCGGGTGACATCAATCACCAGCCAGCCCATGCGGGTATAGAGGCGCCGCGCCGCCGTGACCTCGCGCTCGACCGCTTCCAGGTCGGCGTAGGTGGTATCGCGTTCCTCGTTCATGATCCGAAGGCGGTTGCGCCGGATGTCGGAAAGGCTGCGCGGATCGCGGGTCAGGCCCACCACCAGCGGCCCCTTCAGATCGAGAAGAACCTGGGGGGGATCGATTTCGGGCACCAACGGCACGTTGGCCGCGCGGATTCCCTTGTTGGCCAGGAACATGCAAGTCGGTGTCTTCGAGGTACGCGACACCCCCACCACGACCACGTCGGCCTCGCTCAACCGGTCCAGGGCCTGGCCGTCGTCCAGGGCCAAGGTGAACTGCATGGCGTCGATGCGATCGAAGTAGCCTTCGTCGAGGGTGTGTTGAAGCCCGGGCTGGCGATGGGCCTTGGAGTGGGACAGCCGCGCCAGGGCCTCCATCACCGGGTCCAGGAGCGAGAGCACCGGCACGCCCAGCTCGCGGCAGCGTTCTTCCAGGGCCTGGCGAATGGCCGGATCAACCATGGTGAACACAACCAGCCCGGGATGGCGGCCAATGCCTTCCATCAGACGGTCCACCTGTCCTTGCGTGCGCACCAACCACCACCGGTGTTGGATGATCGGCACCCCATCGAATTGAACCAGACAGGCGCGCATGACGCTGGTCAGGGTCTCGCCCGTCGCGTCGGAAACCAGGTGCACGTGATAGGGCGTCTCGTTCAAGGGGGGATCTCCACGGGTCGGGATAACGGGAAAAACCTGTCATAGCGCATCCGCCCTGTGGAAAACAGGGGACAACGGGGATAACCCGGCCCCGGACGGCAGGGCCTTGAAAACCATCCCCTTCCTTCCCCTCGCCCGTCCTTTTTCGTGCACAAGGGGACAACCGATTCCACCCCCGGGGGGATATCCTGAAAAATGGGCATGACGAGTCTTCCTCCCCATTGTTCACGCGGGGGTTATACCCGCTTTTCCACCATTAATATCAATGTGTTATGACAATTATCCCCTCTTTTTCGCACTGTTATCCACAAGGAGGCGGGATAACCCGGGACTCTGTGGATAAATTCGCCCGTTACGGGGATCCCCACGTTTCCGATGCCCAACAGCCACTTCCTCTTCTTTCCTTTTTCCCTTCACTTGGTTTAAGGAGGGACACCGGGATCGATGGCGCGGCCATCAACCGGCCGTATCAAGGGCTGCCAACGAGGGAGAAGCGATCCGTGACCGAGGCATCCAAACCAAAAAAGACGTTCTTGCGTGTCCTGGCCGGCGAGACCGTTTCTCCGCCGCCGGTGTGGCTGATGCGCCAGGCCGGTCGCTACCTGCCCGAATATCGCGCCACGCGTGAGCAGGCGGGGGGGTTCCTTGACCTGTGCTACACGCCCGATCTGGCGGTCGAGGTCACCTTGCAGCCTCTGCGTCGCTACAATTTCGACGCGGCGATTTTGTTTTCAGACATTCTGGTGCTGCCCCATGCGCTGGGCCGCTCGGTGTCGTTCAAGCAGGGCGAAGGCCCGGTGCTCGATGCCCTTCGCGAGGACGGCGACGTTGACACCTTGTCCCTGGACGGCCTGACCGACCGTCTGGCGCCGGTGCTGGCCACCGTGAGCGGTCTCGCCCGCTCCATTCCCGAAACCACGTCCCTGATCGGTTTCGCGGGCGCTCCGTGGACGGTGGCGACCTACATGCTCGAAGGCGGCTCCAGCAAGGACTTCGCCGAGGCCAAGTCGTGGATGTTCGGCCGTCCGGCCGCGTTTGCCCGCCTGATGGACACCCTGGTCGAAGCCACCACCCGCTACCTGATCGCCCAGATCGACGCGGGCGCCGAGGCGATCCAGCTGTTCGATACCTGGGCCGGCGTGCTGCCCGAGACCTATTTCCGCCAGTGGGTCATCGGCCCGATTGGCGAAATCACCCGGCGCATCCACAAGGAACGCCCGGGCGTGCCCGTCATCGGCTTCCCCAAGGGGGCCGCGATGATGTACGAGGAGTTCGTCAAGGAAACCGGTGTCGATGGCGTCGGCCTGGATGCCAGCGTGCCCGTGAGCTGGGCCGCCAAGACGTTGCAACCGCACTGCGCGGTCCAGGGCAACCTGGATCCCCTTCTGGTTGTCGCGGGCGGCGAAGCCATGGAAAAGAGCATCCGCGAGATTCGGTTGGCCCTTGAAAACGGTCCCTTTATTTTCAACCTTGGTCATGGGATCGTGCCCCCGACGCCCCCGGAAAACGTCGCTCGCCTGATGGAACTGGTGCGACGCCCCTTGTAACCGGGATCCGAGTACCGGCACCCGGTCCGCCAAGGCCGGAACGAAAGAAGGGAATTCGCCGGCATGGCGCGCGTAGCCGTGGTATTGTTCAACCTGGGCGGCCCGAACAGCCTGGAGGCGGTTCGGCCGTTCTTGTTCAACCTGTTCAATGATCCGGCGATCATGAACGTGCCGGGGCCGATCCGCTATGCCCTGGCGAAAGTGATCTCGTGGCGGCGGGCGCCCATCGCGCGCGATATCTACGCGCGGCTGGGGGGGCACTCGCCGCTGCTGGAGCAAACCCAGATCCAGGCCGAAGCCCTGGAAAGCCTGCTGGCCGAACGCGGGCACGATGTGCACTGCTTCGTGGCCATGCGCTACTGGGAGCCGTTCATCAGCGAGGCGGTGGCCCGGGTTCAGGCGATGAACCCGGATCACCTGATCTTGCTGCCGTTGTATCCACAGTTTTCGGGAACAACGGCGGGATCGTCGCTCGCGCAATGGGCCGAGGAGGCCCAAAAAGCGGGTCTGGAGGTGCCAACCAACCGGATCTGCTGCTACCCCACCGAACCCGGGCTGGTCGCCGCCATGGCGGAACTGACGGCCGTGCGCGTGGCGCAGGCGCGCCGGGTGGGCGAGCCGGTGGTGCTGTTCTCGGCCCATGGCCTGCCGCGCAAGATCATAGAGGCTGGCGACCCCTACCAAAAACAGGTCGAGGAAACGGTGGCGGCGGTGGTGGACCGGCTGGGCGCCCCCACCATCGAGGCCCGCTTGTGTTTTCAAAGCCGGGTGGGACCAATGGAGTGGATTGGTCCCAGCACCGAGGACGAAATTACCCGGGCCGGCGCGGCCGGGCGGCCGGTGGTGGTGGTGCCCGTGGCGTTCGTGTCCGAGCACTCGGAAACCCTGGTCGAGCTGGATCTGGAGTATGCCCACCTCGCAAGTCACAAGGGCGTGCCCTTGTACCTGAGGGTTCCCACGGTGGGCCGGCATCCCGCGTTCATCGGCGGGCTGGCCGATCTGGTTGAACGGGCGGTCCGGGTCAAGGACGGCCCCAGCACGCATATCAACCGCCGGATATGCGATACGGTGTGTCGGCGCTGCCCCAACCGGCCAACGGCCGCCTGAGGGGAGCTACAAGGAACAAGGCCATGCTTTCGTTTGGGACAGATTTGTATTTATGGGTCAAGGCGCTTCACGTGATTGCCGTGATCACGTGGATGGCCGGGCTGTTCTACCTGCCGCGTTTGTTTGTGTACCATGCGACCGAACCGGTCGGCTCGCCCACCTCGGAAAAGTTCAAGGTCATGGAACGGCGCCTGGTCAAGGCGATCATGAACCCGTCGTTGGTGGTCGTGGCCGTGACCGGCCCCTTGCTGATGGGCGACTGGCTGAGCGATGGCTGGCTGCACCTCAAGCTGCTGATGGTCGCGGGCATGATTTTGATGCACGTGTACTATGTGCGCTGGCAAAAGGATTTCGCCGAGGACCGCAACACGCGTCCGCACGTGTTTTATCGCTACGCCAACGAAGTTCCGACGGTTCTGATGCTCGTCATTGTTCCGTTGGTCATCCTTAAGCCGCAGCTTTAAGGTGCGTCGCTCCAGTCCCGCCCCGGCGCACCAGGGGGCGGGATTTCGGAGCGGCGGCCCGGGGATCCCTGCTCATAGGCGTTGACGGACCGCAGGCACGGCGTTACACCTGAGAAGCCTTCCCCTAAGGGCCCTTGTGGCCCACTTCCATCCCGAAAAAAATGATCTCCGTCCTGGTCGTTGATCGGCCATAAGGTCGTGTACGCGGACGAGGGGTTATTTTTTCCTTTCTCTTCGGCGTTTCCTGGTCCGTTCGTCGGACGTCGTCCTTTGCCGCGTGCTGCCCGTGCCGCGCCGCTGGACGCCGCGATGCGCCTTCTTCCCTTTCCGCAGGCTGAGACCGTCCATGCATCTTCAGGAATTGAAAAAGAAATCACCTGCTGACTTGTTGTCCTTTGCGGAATCGCTTGAAATTGAAAACGCAAGCAGCCTTCGCAAGCAGGACATGATGTTTGCGATCCTCAAGCAACTTGCGGAAAACGATACGGCCATATTTGGTGAGGGTGTTCTTGAGATCCTTCAAGATGGCTTTGGTTTTCTCCGGGCTCCAGAAGCCAATTATCTTCCCGGCCCCGACGACATTTATATTTCGCCCAGCCAGGTTCGTCGTTTTGGGCTAAGAACGGGCGATACGGTCGAGGGACAGATCCGCTCCCCCAAGGATGGCGAGCGTTATTTTGCCCTCCTCAAGGTCAACAAGATTAATTTCGAGGTTCCCGAGGCGGTTCGTCACCGCATCAACTTCGATAACCTGACCCCGCTTTATCCCGACGAACGCCTGAAGCTCGAAATCGACGATCCGACCCGCAAGGAATTCACCACCCGGGTCATTGATCTGATCACCCCCCTGGGCAAGGGGCAGCGCGCCTTGATCGTGGCGCCGCCGCGCACCGGCAAGACCGTGATGCTGCAAAACATTGCCCACGCCATTACCGCCAATAATCCCGAGGTCTACCTGATCGTGCTGCTCATCGACGAGCGGCCGGAGGAAGTGACCGACATGGCCCGCTCGGTGAACGGCGAGGTTGTCAGCTCCACCTTCGACGAACCGGCGGCCCGCCATGTCCAGGTGGCGGAAATGGTCAGCGAAAAAGCCAAGCGGCTGGTCGAGCACAAGCGCGATGTCGTGATCTTGCTCGATTCCATTACCCGTCTGGCTCGCGCCTACAACACCGTGGTGCCCAGCTCGGGCAAGGTTCTGACCGGTGGCGTGGACGCCAACGCCTTGCAAAAGCCCAAACGCTTCTTTGGCGCCGCGCGCAATATCGAGGAAGGGGGGTCGCTGACCATCATCGCCACCGCCCTGATCGATACCGGCTCGCGCATGGACGAAGTGATCTTCGAAGAGTTCAAGGGCACCGGTAACTCGGAAATCATCCTGGACCGCAAGCTGGCCGACCGCCGCATCTTCCCCTCGATCGACATCACCCGGTCGGGCACCCGAAAGGAAGAACTGCTGGTGCGCCGCGACGTGCTGTCGAAGATGTGGGTGCTGCGTCGCATCCTGTCGCCCATGGGCACCCAGGACGCCATGGAATTCCTTCTGGGCAAGATGAAGGAAACCAAGAACAACGACGATTTCTTCGAAGCGATGAATTCCTGATCGCCGATCCATCGTCGAATAAAAAAAAGGGGCGGGGAGCCAGAAACTCCCCGCCCCTTTCTTATGAGGCCGGGTTCTTTTATGCCCCGATCGTTTTCAGGAAGGTCGCCACTTCCCGATCCAGCCCGCGCGAACGGTCGCTGAGATCGCGCGAGGCGGCCTGCACCGCCGACGAGGTTTCGGCGATTCCGTTGATTTCGGTGCGCAGGTTGCCAAGCGTCGCGTTCATGGTCTGGTTGCCGCCCGACACGGCGGTGATCGAACGGCTGATGTCGGTCATGGCCCGGTGCTGCTCGTCAACCGCAGCGCTGATCGCGGTTCCGATCTCGTCAATGCGGCCGATGGTCTCGCTGATCGATCGAATGGCGCCCACGGCTTCGCTGGTGGCGGTTTGCACCGTTCCGATCTGGCCGGCGATTTCATCGGTGGCCCGGGCGGTCTGGCTGGCCAGATGCTTGACCTCGCCCGCGACCACCGCAAACCCCTTGCCCGCCTCGCCGGCGCGCGCGGCCTCGATGGTGGCGTTCAAGGCCAGCAGATTGGTTTGCGAGGCGATCTGATTAATCAAGGTGATGACATCGCCAATCCGTCCGGCTGCCTGGGCAAGGCCCTGGACCAGACGATCGGTGCGTTCCGATTCTTCCACCGCCGCCGCGATCGCCTGGCTCGAGGCCTTGACGTGGCGGTTGATGTCGTTGATCGAGGCCGAAAGCTGCTCGGAAACCGAGGTCATGGCCTCGACATCGGCCGACGTGTCGTCGGCGGCGCGCACCACCGACTGGGTTTGCGCCGTCGTGGTTTCGGCCACCCGCGAGAGGCGCTGGGCCGCGTTGTCCAGATGGCCCGCCGAGGCGGCGATGGCGTCGGACACGTTCTTGACGCTGGCTTCGAACGAGCTGGCCATGCTTTGAGCGCGCTGGCGGCGTTCTTCCTCGGCGTGCTGCTTGGCCGTTTCCTGGGCCTGACGAAGGGTTTCGGATTCCCGCGCGGCGTCGCGCAGGGTGCGAATGGACGAGGCCAGCGAGCCGATTTCATCGGCGCGCCTGGTTTCCGGAACCTCGGTGTCATACTCCTGCCGGGCCAGGCGGGTGGTGACCTCGGTCAAGCCGCGTAACGGACGCACGATCGAACGCGCGATGACCAGGGCAAAGCCCACGGCGACAGCGATCACCAGCGCCACGATCAGGGCGAATTGCAGCGCCTTGGCCAGGAACACCGACTGGATGTCGTCGATATAAATCCCGGTTCCGATCATCCATCCCCAAGGCTCGTAATACTGGGCGTAGGAAATCTTGTCGGCGGGCTCGGCACCGGCCTTGCGTTGGTAGCGATAGAACACCGGTCCGCCACCGGCCTTGCCGGCGTCGATCAAGGCCTTGATGAAGGGGAAGCCGTTCACGTCGCGGGTATCGAGGGCGTTGTTGCCTTCGCGCTCGGCGTGACCGGGACTGAGTTTGCAAATACCGTTTTGATCATAGATGAAAAAATACTCGGCGCCGTCGTAGCGCAGGTCCCGCAGCAGGGCAACGGCCTGGGCTTGCGCTTCCGCCCGGGTGATCTGGCCCGCCGTGGCCCGGTCGTCGTAGGTTTTGAGTATCGATAACGAGGTATCGACCAGACTATCCATTTTGTCGATCCGGTCTTCGACCAGCATGGTTCGAAGCGTGCCGAGAGCGATCAAGGCGGTGATCAAGAATCCGATGACGCTGATGGCCACGACACTTTGCAGTTTGCCGGAAAGGCCAAGTTTGGGCAGGGTCATGGGGATGTCTTTCGTGAAAGGAGAGATGTGGAAAAGCGGTGGACGGGTAAAAGAGCCAACCCCGGCACGAATAAAAAAAAGGGGATGGAACGGATCCATCCCCCAGGGAAGGCGCGGAGGGAAGGGAGGATGCATCCCTTCCTTTAGTAAGGAGTGAGGTAGCGCGGTTTGACAAGAAACCATCGCGAGAAATAACGATCAGCGGTTTTGGCCTACCGCCTGGGCGTTAGGGCGACAGCCGGGCTTTCAACCCGGTGGTAATGATGTCCGTCAGATGGCCGTAGGCGCCGTCGAAATGATGACCACCCGGCAGGACCACGACCTCGACCCCTTCGCTTTCCAGGCCCGGACAGGCCGAGTCCTCGGCCTCGTCGCGTCCGTACAGGCATTGGATCTTGCTGGGATCCAGGCGGCGCAAGGCGGGCAGGGTTGGGGTGGGCTGCACGGGAGGCTGGCCCATCCATCCGGTGGGGTTGATTTCGAAATCCCCCACCGGGGACAGCGCCAGCAAGGAAACCTGAGCGATACGGGCCCGGTCCTCGGCCGGCAGGGCGACCAGGGTTTCGGGCAGGAGATCGGCGCCAAAGGAATACCCGATCATCAGCACCCGGTTCACGCCCCAGGCCTCGGTGTAATGGCGGATGAGCTGGGAAAGCTGGGCGGCGGCTTCTTCGGGCGTCTTGCGCTTCCAGAAGGCGCGAAGCGAGTCGATGCCCAGGGCCGGGATCCCCTGGGCTTGCAAGCGCCGGGCAATGTCGCGGTCGAGGTCGCGCCATCCGCCATCGCCGGAATACACGATGGCCAGCACCGACTGGGTGGCGGCGGCCGGCAGGGGGACAACGGACGTATCGGTGGGCTGATCCAGGCTCCACAGCACGCGTCGCATCCGCCGGTCCAGGATGCCAGGCAGGGGTCCGGTGGCGCGGACCAGCCGCACCTGGGGCTGGGCGCGATGGGCCAGGCGGGCCTGGGCGCGGGCATCGGGAAGCGCGGTGGGGGTCAGCACCACGGTGGCCGGGTCGGCAAGGTCGGCGCCCGGAAAGCCAAATCCGGCCGATCCCGGGGGCAGGGGGGGCTTCTGGTCCCGACACAGCGGCGTGCCCAGGGGCAGCATGGGCGCGGGGTCCACGGCCAGGGCGGCGGCGAAAGAGCGCACCGGAGCCGACGCCAGGGCGGCCAGGGCCACGGTTCCGCCCATGCCAAGCCCGGCCACCACCGGCGGCCGGTACTGATCTTGTCCCAGGGCTTGCTGAAGGGTCTGGCTCAGGCCCTCCAGGTCGCCGGCCAGATCGGCGCACTCCCCTTCGGCGGAAGCGGCGCGGGCCAGCCAGGCGGGCGTATCAAGACCGATCACCGCGACGCCTTCCCGGCGCCATCGGGCGGCCAGGGCCTCGTCGGTGGTGCCCCAGCCCTGAGCGCCCGAGAACAGGAACACAAACCCGCGCGGGCTTCCCTGGGGCAGCGCCAGGCGGGGCAGGGGGAGGTTCCCGGTCTCCACCGTCCCCGTGGGCAAGATCACCTCGGCCCTGGCGGGGGCGGAGGGGCCCAGAAGGGCGGCGCTCATCAGCCCCACGGCAATGCCGTGGCGCAGCGCGTACCTGAGGCTCATTTTCCGATCACTCCCTTGAGCCCGCCGCTGATCAGCAAGGCCACGTCGGCCAGGGCCAGCGCCGGGTTGACCCGTCCCCCCACCGCCATGTAGCGCGGGTGCCAGGTGGGGGAGAACTTGGCCTTGAAGGCGCGCAAACCCTGGAAGTTATAGAACCGCTCGCCATGCTCGAACACGGCGCGGCCCACCTGGTTCCACATGGGCGCCGAGACGCTGGCCCGCAAGCCGGCCAGCGGCGCCATGCCCAGGTTGAAGGAGCGAAAGCCCTCGGCCTGGTAGCGCTCGATCAGACGCAGGAACAAAAACTCCATGCCCGAGCGCGGCCCTTCCGGATCGAAGCGCATCAGGTCGATGGCCACTTCCTCCTTGCAGGCCGTGACCATCAGGGTCGCGAAAGCCACGATCCGGTCCTGGTGGCGCAAGACAGCGGCGGGCTGGGCCAGCACGTAGTCGGGCTGGAAGGCCCCCAGGGAGAAGCGCTTTTCCCGGGTCTTGTGGGTGGTCAGCCACATATCCGAAATTTCTTGCAGGCGCGGCAAGACGGCTTCGGTCTCGGTCCCGGTCAGAACGTCGACCGACAGGCCCTCGCGGACTCCCCGGCTGAGGGTCTGGCGCAATCCATAGCGACGCGATCCGGTCAGGGAAAAGGAGGTGAGATCCACCACTGCTTCCTCGCCCAGCTTGAAGGCCCGCAAGCCCACGTCGGCGTACAGCGACAAGGAATCGGGCGATACCTGATAAAACACCGGCCGCCCCCCGGCCTCGGTGGCCATTTCAACAAAGCGCCACACCAGTTCCGGGGCCGCGTCCCGCGCGCCGATCGGATCGAGGAGAGCGATCCAGGAAAGGCCCTGACGGCCATACATCAGGAAGGCCCCGCCGTCGTCGCTGAACAGCAGGCTCTTGTCGCCCATGCGCACCAGGTTGGCGGCGGCGGTCGGCTGGGTATCGATCAGGGCCACGGCGCGGCACAGGTCGCCCTCGTGGGGGATGGGGGCGCGACCGCTGGCCGGGCGGAGCAGCGACCACAGACCCACGGCGATCGCTCCCAAGGTGACCGCGAGAAGGGCGCGCAGGCTGCGGGGGGCCTCCTGCGAAAACTCGAACACGCCCCAAAGCGCATGGGAATATTCGACCTCGCGATACGTCACGAACAGCAAGATGAAGGCGGAAATCACCACGGTGGCCACGGCGGCCAGCCAGGGCGGGGTCAGGGCCTGGTGAACCAGGGCGGCGGGGCGGCGAAATTCCGAGCGGTTGGCCAGCAGGGCAACAATCAGAAGGCTCAAAAGAATGCTCTCGCCAAGCGCCAGGGCTTTGAGAAGCGAAAGAACCACGGCCAGAAACGAGGCCCCCAGGGCAACACCCCAGGCACCATCCAGCCGGAAGGCAAGACCGCGCGCCACCACGATGAGCAGCAATCCCAGGATCGACGCCAGGAAGTGCGCCCCCTCGACCACCGGCAGGGGCACCCAGTCGGCAAGGACCGAAAGGGAATCCGGTTGCGCCGGGGTCACGCCGGAAAAAATCAGCATGGCGCCAAGCGTCACCGTCAACGCGGAAAGAACGGGCGGAACCAGGCGGGTGCCAGCCCCCAGCAGGCGCGAGGTCGCGGGGCCCAGGACCAGCCGCCGAACCTCGACCCCCGTCACGACAACGGCGGCCAGCACCAGGGGCAGAATGTAATAGATGACCCGGAAAAGAATGAGCGCGCCCAGCAGGTCGTCCACGGGGACGGAATCGGAAAGGGTGGCCAGCAAAATGGTTTCCAGCACCCCCAGGCCGCCGGGAACATGACTGAGCACGCCCAGGCCCAGGGCCACGGTGAACAAGGCCACGAAGGCGGCAAACGACAGCGGCACCGGGGGCATCAGCACCCACAACACACCCGCGCAGGCCAGCACATCAACGACGGTGGCGGCCAGTTGTCCCAGCACCAGGCGCGGGTGCGGCAGGCGAACGCTGAAGCGGCCACGGCCCAGGGTTTTCTCCTTGGTCAGGGCCACCCAGATGAAAGCGCCAACGATGGCGGCCAGGGTGATCACCGCCCCGACGCGCACCGGCAGGGCCGGCAAGCCGATGAAGGGGGCGATGTCGTCGGCGGTCCAGGCCAGGGCGGCGGCCGACAAGGTGGTGAGCCCCAGCCCGAAGGCGGTGGTGACAAACACAATGACCTTGGCGGCGTCCTCGGGCTCCAGCCCATAGGAGCCATAAAACCGCAGGCGTAGCGCCCCTCCGGTCAGGGGGCCAAAGCCGGCCGTGTTCCCCACCGCGTAGGCGCAAAAGGCGGTGAGGGAAACCGCGCGGTACGGCAGGGGGCGCCCGATAAAGGAAAGCGCGGCCACGTCATAGAACGACAGGGCCAGGAAGCCGATGGCGGTCAGGCCAATGGCCTGGATCACATGGGTGGCCGTGGTTTCGCGCAGCGCGGCGAGAACGTCCTGGTAATGCACTTCCCGGACCAGGGACGCGATGGTCACGGAAACAAGAATCAGCACGGCCACCGTCGCAAGCGAGACCAGGGCGGTGCGATGAGAGGAAATCCATGTTCGAAGCGAAGCGAAGAGGGTGCGGGGTTTTTCCGACGCCTGGGCGTCGGGATCGGGTTCGACGGTCATGGGAGATCACACGAAACGAGAGGTCGAGGCGACCGCGGGGCAGTCGTCGGAAGTGGCGAGGCCACAAGACGGTGAGGACAGGTCTCGGGTGTGTCAAGGGGCGCGGACCGGGAAAGTGCCGCCAAGGGGAGCCAGGGGAAAAATCCGTTGCCCGGACCTGGATGTTTCACGTGAAACACTGGAACGAGGGACGCGCACGACCCAAGCGCGCGGGCCAGGCGCACGATTCAGGCGAGCGGGCCCGGCGAGCAGGAGTACCGCCGGAAAGGGCAAGGTGGTGGAACGGCGCCGGCAGGGGAGGAGCCATCCGTCGCCCGCGCCCGGATGTTTCACGTGAAACATTGGGGCGGGCGACGGATGGGGATCAGGGCAGCAAAATCGTCGAGCCCACGGTGGCCCGGGATTCAAGCGCCCGGTGGGCGGCGGCGGCCTCGGCCAGGGGGAAGCGTTGGCCAATGGTGATGGACACCACGCCCTTCTGAACAACCTCGAACAGGTCGGCGGCGGTGGCTTCCAGCTCGTCCCGCTCGGCGGTGTAGTGGTTCAAGGATGGCCGGGTCAGGAACAGCGATCCCTTTTGCGTGAGCAAGGTGGGGGGGAAGGGGGGCACCGGTCCCGAGGCGTTGCCGAAGGTCACCATCATGCCGCGCGGCCGCAGGCAGTCCAGCGACGCCTCGAACAG
Source organism: Pararhodospirillum oryzae (assembly GCF_007992075.1). Taxonomy (GTDB): domain Bacteria; phylum Pseudomonadota; class Alphaproteobacteria; order Rhodospirillales; family Rhodospirillaceae; genus Pararhodospirillum; species Pararhodospirillum oryzae. The sequence goes on along the minus strand of NZ_BJZO01000003.1, from coordinate 14,553 downwards.
GGCGGCGCCCACGCCATCATAAACCACCGGCACCCCCTTGCCGTCGGTCAGGTCGCGCACCCGCGCCACCAGGTCTTCCTGGCTGGGGATCACGACATGGGTGCAGCCGTGGGCCAGGGCGATCTCGCGTTTCTTTTCCGAGCCCACGGTGCCGATGATGGTCACGCCCAGATGGCGCAGCCACTGGCAGGCGATCAGCCCGAGCCCGCCGGCGGCGGCATGGAGCAGAACCGTCATGCCCGGAGCCACCGGGAAGGTGCGCCGGATCAGGTACTGCACGGTCATGCCGCGCAGCATCATGGCGGCGGCCTGCTCGTCGGCGATGCCCTCGGGCAGGGGGAGAAGGATGGCCTCGGGCACGATGCGGGCGGCGGCGTAGGCGCCGGTGGGGCCGGTGCCATACGCCACGCGCTGACCCACCGCCACCCGGGTGACATCGGGCCCCACGGCCTCGACCACGCCGGCGGCTTCCATTCCCGGGCAGCCGGGCAGGGGAACCGGGTAGAGGCCACTGCGGTGATAGGTGTCGATGTAATTGACGCCGATGGCGGTGTGGCGGACCCGCACTTCCCCGGGTCCGGGATCGGCGAGGGGAAGATCCTCGACGGTGAGAACATCGGGGCCGCCGGTGGCATGAAAGCGAACACTGAGGGTCACGGAAGGGGACTCCGGTCAGGACACCCGGGGAAGCGCGAGGGCGTCGCGCAGGGCGTCGGGGGTGGAAAGAAGGGGACCGCACACCCCGGCCCGGCAGACGGTGGCCTGGGGCTGGGGGCCCCGCGCCGGGGCATGGCGCACCGCATAGGCATCGTGGGGCAGGGCGGCCAGGGTCGCGGCCAGGGAGCCGTCATCGCCATGCAAGGTCACCTCGGCGGCCAGGGCGCGCCACTGGCAGGCGGCCAGCAGGGCGGCGTGGTGAGGGAAGCGGGTGAGGGGCTCGGCCCCTGCCGCGCGGCGCAGCCCCTCCAGGCGGTCGTCCCAGCAGGGGGCACCGGTCAGCACGGCGAGACGGGCGAACACCCAGGCGAGAAGGCCGCTGCCGCTGGGCACCACCCCATCGGGCAGCCCGCGCAGGCGCAAGGGAAGGTCGGCGGCGTCGGCGGCGGTATGGTAATAGCCCGGGCCGGTCGGGTCGCGATACAAGCGCTCGACGGTTTCCATCCAGGCCTGGGCCTGATCCAGGAACGCCGGGGTGCCGGTGGCTTCGTACAGCGCGATCGCGGCCAGGGCCTGGGCCGCGTAGTCCTCCAGCAGGGCGGTTTCCTGAAGCTGGTTCCGGCACAGGCTGTGCCCCAGGCGCTGGTCCGGCCGCGTCATCGTGGCCTGGATGCCGTCCCAGGCATGGCGGGCGCGCTCGATCCAGGCGGGTTCGGCGAACACCTGGCCGGCATGAACCAGGGCGACCAGGGCAAGGCCGTTCCAGTCGGCCAGGATCTTGTCATCGCGGGTGGGGCGCGGCCGGTGGTCGCGGGCCCCGCGCAGCAGGTCGAGGGCCGGGGCCAGCCCGGCCACCAGGGCGCTTTCCTCGGCCGGCGCCAGGATCGGGCCGGCGCGGTGCAAGATGGAATGACCCTCCCAGTTGCCACCGGGCACCACCCCATAGGCGGCCTTGAATGCCGGCGCCATCGGGCCCAGCAGGGCGTCGATCTCGCCTTCGGACCAGACGGCGAACGCCCCTTCACCCCCTTCGTTGTCGGCGTCGAGCGAGGCGGCGAAGGCGCCGTTTTCGCCGGTCATTTCGCGGTCCATCCAGGCCACGGTCTCGCGCACCCGGCGCTCCAGCAGCGGGTCGCGGGTCCGGCGCCAGACCAAGGTGAGGAGATCCACCAGCTGGGCGTTGTCGTACAGCATCTTTTCGAAATGCGGCACCAGCCAGGTTTCATCGGTGGCGTAGCGGGCGAAGCCGCCGGCGAGGTGGTCGTACAGGCCGCCCTGGGCCATGCGGGTCACGGTCAGGGTGACGGCGGCGCGGGCGTCCTTCTGGTCCTGGTGCACGCCCACCCGCCACAGGAATTGAAACACCACCGGCAGGGGGAACTTGGGGGCGCCGGTCAATCCCCCGTGCACGGGATCGACGCGGCCGGCCACGACACGGGCCAGGGGCACCAGATCGGGCAGGGGAGGGGTGTCGGGGCCGGCATCGGGCGCTGTTTCCAACCGCGCCAGGGCGGCCACCACCTGGCCGGCCTGATCGTTCATGCGGGCGGGATGGTCGCGGGCGAACTCGGCGACCAGCCCCAGCACCTCGACGAACCCGGGCCGTCCGAAGCGCGGGGCGCGGGGAAAATAGGTGCCGCCGGCGAAAGGACGGCCGTCGGGGGTCAGGAACATGGTCAGGGGCCAGCCCCCGGGCTGGCCGATCAAGGCCAGGGCATTTTGGTAAAAGGCATCAACGTCGGGGCGCTCCTCGCGATCGACCTTCACCGGAACGAAGTGGGTGTTGATCACGGCGGCCACCGAGGCATCCTCGAAACTCTCGTGGGCCATGACATGGCACCAGTGGCAAGCCGCGTAGCCGACGCTGAGCAAAATGGGGCGACCGCTCGCCTGGGCCTCGGCGAAGGCCTCGGCCCCCCAGGGGAACCAGTCCACGGGGTTGTCCCGGTGCTGGCGGAGATAGGGCGAGCTGGCCTCGCCCAAACGGTTTTCACTCATGGCACCCCCTTTTGGCGAACCCCGGGGAGTCCGGGACATTGCGGGCCATCGCGCCCTGACATAACCTTGGGAGAGAACCGCCTTCCTGCAACCGCGCGCGAAAAGGGAAGCGGGAGAAGCGAGACACAAGGAAGCGGCGGATGAAAATCACGGTCAATGTGGAATGCACGCCCGAGGAAGCCCGGGCCTTTTTTGGCCTGCCCAACGTGGCGCCGTTGCAAGACGCCCTGCTGGAGCAGATGAAGGAACGCATGGCCGCGTCCTTGAATGCCATGGAGCCGGAAACCCTGATGCGGTCGTGGCTGCCGATGCAGGTCCAGAACCTGGGCGCGATGCAGGATTTCTTCTGGTCGCAGATGGCCAAGGCGGCAACAGGCGGATCGGGACGCGGCTCGGGCGGCTCGGAAGGATAAGCGCGTGAGGCAAAACGACGTGCCCGTTCAGGCAACCATCTTTGCCCCGGCCACCGCGCGCGGACGCGGCGGCGTGGCGGTGGTGCGGATTTCCGGCCCCGAGGCCGGGGCGGCGCTGCGCGCGCTGTCGGCCCGCGACCTGCCGGCCCCGCGCCGGGCGACGCGGGCCTGCCTGCGCGATCCGGCCTCGGGGGAGGCACTGGACGACGCGCTGGTCTTGTGGTTTCCAGGGCCGGGCAGCTTCACCGGCGAGGACGTGGCCGAGCTGCATGTCCATGGCGGCCGGGCGGTGGTCATGGGGGTGCTGGAAGCCCTGGGGCGCTGCTCCGGCCTGCGTCTTGCCGAGCCGGGGGAGTTTACCCGGCGCGCCTTCGTGAATGGCAAGATGGACCTGACGGCGGCCGAGGCCCTGGCCGACCTGGTCAACGCCGAGACCGAGGCCCAGCGCCGCCAGGCCCTGCGACAAGCCGATGGCGCCCTCCTGCGCCTGGTCGAGGGCTGGCGCGATACCTTGCTGCGGCTGCTGGCCCATCTGGAAGCGGTCCTCGATTTTCCCGACGAGGAGTTGCCCGAAACCCTGGAAGCAACGATTGGCGACGGGCTGCGCGCCTTGCGCGGCACCCTGGCCCGCCATCTCGCCGAGGGCCATCGCGGCGAGCGCCTGCGTGAAGGGGTGCGGGTCGCGGTGATCGGGGCCCCCAACGCCGGCAAGTCCAGCCTGGTCAACCAGCTGGCGCGGCGGGAAGCGGCCATCGTGTCCGAGACCGCCGGCACCACCCGCGACGTGATCGAGATCGCCCTGGACCTGGGCGGGATCCCGCTGCTGGTGGCGGACACGGCGGGCATCCGCGACACCGCCGACCCGATCGAGGCCGAGGGCGTGCGCCGGGCCTGGACCCGCCACGCCGACGCCGACCTGACCGTGGTGGTGCAAGACGGTACCCTGGGCGCGGCGGCGCCGGACCCGCTGCCCGGATGCACCGAAGCCACAGTGGTTCGGGTGCGAACCCGCGCCGACCTGTGCCCCGAAGCCGCGAGGGCTGAAGACGGGCCGGTGTGGATTTCCTGCCGGACCGGCGCGGGCATGGCGCGGCTGGAACAGCGTTTGTTGACCCTGGCCCAAACCCTGGTGGAAGGGGACGGCAGTCCACCCCCCACCCGACTGCGCCACCGGATGGCGATTCAAGATGCCGTGGCCGCGCTGGAGCGGGCCGAGCAGGCCCCCTTGCCGGAACTGCGCGCCGAGGATATGCGTCTTGCCCTGCGCGCCCTGGGACGCCTGACCGGGCAGGTCGGGGTGGAGGACGTGCTGGACGTGATCTTCCGCGACTTCTGCCTGGGCAAATAGCCGCGCCAGCACCCGACGGCAGGAACCCGACGGCAGGGACACGACATCCGGCCCCGAAGGTCGGACCACCAAGGACTCGTCCGGCCCGGGGGTCGGACCAACAAGGACAGAAGACGGTGATGTGGGACGTGATCGTGGTCGGTGGCGGCCATGCGGGGGTGGAGGCGGCGGCGGCGGCGGCGCGCCTGGGGGCCAGGACCTTGCTGGCCACCCATCGCCTGGAAACCCTGGGGGCGATGTCGTGCAACCCGGCCATCGGCGGCCTGGCCAAGGGGCATCTGGTGCGGGAAATCGATGCCCTGGACGGGGTGATGGCACGGGCCATTGATCGCGGCGGCATCCAGTTTCGGGTGCTGAACCGCTCGAAGGGGCCGGCGGTGCGCGGTCCCCGGGCACAGGCGGACCGGCGTCTGTACGCCGACGCGGTGCGCGCCCTGTTGGACGAAACCCCGAACCTGACCGTGCGCGCGGGGGCGATCGAGGATCTGGTGGTGGACGGCGCGGGCCGGGTGCAAGGCGTGGTCACCGACCAGGGCGAAACCCTGGGCGCGGGCGCGGTGGTGCTGACCACCGGCACCTTCCTGCGCGGGGTCTTGCATGTGGGCTCGACCCGCACCCCCGGGGGGCGGGTGGGCGATCCGGCCTGTCTGGGTCTGTCGGCCGCCCTGGAGCGCCTGGGCTTTCCGCTGGGCCGCCTGAAGACCGGCACCCCGGCCCGCCTGGACGGGCGGACCATCGACTGGGCGGGGTTGCAAGAACAGCCGGGCGAGGACCCGCCGCCGCCGTTTTCCTTCCTGACGTCGGCGATCACCACCGAGCAGCGCCCGTGTCACCTGACGGCGACGACGCCGGCCACCCATGCGGTGATCCGCGACAACCTGCACCGCTCGGCCCTGTATGGCGGGCACATCGAGGGCGTGGGGCCGCGCTATTGTCCCAGCATCGAAGACAAGATCGTGCGCTTTGCCGATCGCGAGCATCATCAGGTGTTTCTGGAGCCGGAAGGCCTGGACGACCCGACCATCTACCCCAACGGCCTGTCGACCAGTCTGCCGGCCGATGTGCAAGAGGCGTTCCTGCGCACGGTGCCGGGACTGGAGCGGGTAGGGATTTTCCGCCCCGGCTACGCCATTGAATACGATTTCGTCGATCCGCGCGAACTGGGTCCGACCCTGGAAACGGCGCGGGTGCCGGGGCTGTTCCTGGCCGGACAGATCAACGGCACCACCGGCTACGAGGAAGCGGCGGCGCAAGGCTTGCTGGCCGGGGTCAACGCGGCCCTGGTGGCGGGACGGACGCGGGCGCGGGGGCCGGAGACGGTGTTCACGGTGGACCGCGCCGACGGGTATCTGGGGGTGATGATCGATGACCTGATCACGCTTGGCACCCGCGAGCCCTACCGCCTGTTCACCAGTCGCGCCGAGTATCGGTTGCTGCTGCGCGCCGACAACGCCGACCGGCGTTTGACCCCGCGCGGGTTGGCGGTGGGCTGCGTGGGCGCGACGCGCGCGGCGGCCTTCGCCGAAAAGGAAGCGGCGCTGGCGGCGGCCCTGCACCTGGTCGAGAGCCTGGGCGAAACCCCGCAGGCCCTGGCGCGGCGGGGCATCACGGTCAACCACGATGGGGTGCGGCGGACTCCGCTGGACGTGCTGACCCTGCCGGACATGAGCTGGGAGCGGGTCACGGCCCTGTGGCCGGAGCTGGGCGCGTTGCGCGCCGACGTGGCCGAGCAGCTGGAAATCGAAGCCCGGTACGCCGGATACCTGGCCCGCATGCATGCCGATGTCGCCGCCTTCCGGGCCGACGAGGCCCTGGGCCTGCCGGCTGATCTGCCGTACCAGGATCTTTCGGGGTTGTCGTCGGAACTGCGCGGCAAACTCCAGGCGGCGCGGCCGGCCACCCTGGGGGCGGCGGGGCGAATTCCCGGAATGACGCCAGCAGCCTTGACGGTGCTGCTGCGCTATGTGAAGAAAGGGGCGCGCGCCGCTTGAGGGCTGGTCGATGGACCGCCGTGGCGCCTTGCCCCGTTCGAGCGCGAACGATCCCCTGGAAACGGGGGGCGTGAGCCTGTGGGGCTCCCCGGGGGGCCCGCCGCCGGGTTCGCTTTTCTCCTTGCGGATTTCCTTGGTATGAGCAAGCCCGCGTCGCCTCCGCTGACCGCCGAGGCCTTTGCCGCCGCCTGCAATGTTTCACGTGAAACATTGTCCCGCTGCGAGACCTATCTGGCCTTGCTGCGCCGGTGGCAGCCGCACTTGAATCTGGTGGGGCCCAGCACCCTGTCCGACCCCTGGCGCCGGCACTTTCTTGATTCGGCGCAGCTGCTGCCCCTGATGCCCGAAGGCACCCGCGTGGTTTTGGATGTGGGCAGTGGCGCCGGTTTTCCGGGATTGGTCCTGGCGATCCTGGGTGTTCCCGAGGTGCATCTGGTCGAAGCCGATCAGCGCAAGGTGGTGTTCCTGCGCGAGGCGGCCCGCCACACCAACACGACGGTGACCGTCCACGCGCGGCGCTTGGAAACCCTGGATCCGTTTCCGGTGGACGTGGTGACGGCGCGGGCCCTGGCGCCCTTGCCGCGCCTGCTGGACTGGACGGCGCCTTTTCTGGAAAAAGGGGCCGAGGCCCTGTTCCTCAAGGGAGAGGCCGTCGAGGAAGAGTTGACCGAGTCCGGCTCAGCGTGGATGATGCGGGTGGACCGGTTCCCTAGCCGCACCGGGTCCAGCGGCTTCGTCCTGCGACTTGGAGAGGTTCGCCGTGTCTGAGCCCCAATTCCCTGAAACCCTTGCGATCGAGACCTCCCTCGCCGCGACCGCTTCCGCCGCGTCCTCTTCCGCTCCGTCCTCTTCGGCGCCGTCTTCTTCCCCTGCGTCACCTCCCACCACGCCGGCCCCGGCTCCGGCCACGCGCATTATCGCCATCGCCAATCAGAAGGGCGGGGTGGGAAAAACCACGACCGCCATCAACCTGGCAACGGCCCTGGCCGCGACCCACAGACGGGTCATGATCATCGACATGGATCCGCAGGGAAACGCCTCGACCGGTTTGGGCCTGGCCACGGCGGCCCGTTCGCAGGGCAGCTACAAGTTACTGATGGGCGACGCCACCCCCCGCGAGGCCGCGCGACCGACGGCGGTTGCCAATCTGACGATCATCCCGGCGGGGGTGGATCTGGCGGGCGCCGAGCTGGAACTGGTGGCCGAGATGGGGCGCGAATTTCGTTTGCGCGAGGCGTTGAAGGGGCAGCTGGACGGCATTGATTATGTGCTGATCGATTGCCCGCCGGCCCTGGGGCTGCTGACCTTGAATGCCCTGGTGGCGGCTCATGCGGTGATGGTGCCGCTGCAATGCGAGTTTTTTGCCCTGGAGGGCATCAGCCATCTGGTCAAGACCATTGACCGGGTGCGCCAGGTGTTTAATTCGACCCTGGAAATCCAGGGGATCGTGCTGACCATGTTCGATCGGCGCAACAACCTTTCCGACATGGTGGCGGCTGACGTGCGCGGGTACTTCGGATCCAAGGTGTATAACACCGTGATTCCCCGCAATGTCCGGGTGTCCGAAGCGCCGTCGCATGGCAAGCCGGTGCTATTGTACGATTTGAAATGCCCGGGATCGCAGGCCTACCTGCATCTGGCGGGTGAAATGATCCGACGAGAAAACGGAATGGCGGCATGACAACGGCGAGTTCGAACGACGAGACGGCTTCGCTGTTCTCGGATCCCGTGCCCCCAACCGGCTCTGCTTCTGGCTCGGGCCCGGCACGCAAGCGGGGCCTGGGGCGCGGGTTGTCGGCCTTGCTGGGTGGCGACGAGGACGTGGCCCGCCTTGAAGCCGGCGAGGTCGCGGTCAAGGGGGTGCAAACCGTTCCCATTGGCCTGCTGGCGCCCAACCCCACCCAGCCGCGTCGGGTGTTCGATGAAGAGGGCATTGCCGACCTCGCGGAATCAATCCGCTCGAAAGGCATCCTGACGCCGATCCTGGTCCGCCCGGATCCGGACGGGGGAGAGGGCTACCAGATCATCGCCGGCGAACGCCGGTGGCGGGCCGCGCAACGGGCCCAGATTCACGACGTGCCGATCCTGGTCCGGTCGCTGTCCGACAAGGAAACGCTGGAAGTCGCCCTTGTCGAAAACCTGCAACGGCAGGATCTTTCGGCGATCGAGGAGGCGGAAGGCTATCGTCGCCTGATGGAGGACTTCAGCCATACCCAGGAAGGCCTGGCGCAGGTTCTGGGCAAAAGCCGCAGCCACATCGCCAACACCTTGCGCCTGACCAGTCTGCCCGACGAGGTCAAGGGGATGGTGCAGGAAGGCAAGCTGACGGCCGGGCACGCCCGCGCCTTGATCACCTGCGACCATGTCGTGGACCTGGCGCGCCGCGTGGTCGCCCAGGGGCTCAACGTGCGCCAGACCGAAAAGCTGGCGCAGCAGGCGGCGGCGCCCAAGAACCGTTCCGCCCGGCCGGCGCACGAAAAGGACGCCGATACCCTGGCGCTGGAACGCGATGTGTCCAACGCGCTTGGTCTGGCGGTCAACATCGAGATCAAGGGACGGGGAGGGCGGGTGAGCATTACCTATGAAACCCTTTCCCAGTTGGATGACCTTTTGTACCGTCTGACGCACGGCGGCATGGACTCAACACCCGAACCTACGGTGGAAGAAGATGAAACCGCCGGCCTTGATGAACTGGTCACCTTCGACCCCGACGAGTAGAGTCCTCGCGTCGTCGGTTGGTGCGCTGCTTTGAGGTAGTTCCTCTCTTCAAAGCGGCGTAAAATCCCGGGCACTTTGCCGTCTCGGGGGGCGGGGCGGTTGTCCGGGAAAAGGGTAGACCGCCATCATGTCCGATTCCGTCACTCCGTCGACTGCCTTGACGGCGGCGTCCTCTTCCCGTCCAAAGGAGAATCCCTCTCCGCCGGAAGACAGCCCGGCGGATCCCTTGCTGCGCCTGCTGGATGCCGTGCCCGACGCGCTGGTGGTGGTGGCCGGGGGGCAGGTGGTGTTTGCCAGCGCCGTTTTCTGCCTGATGGTCGATCGCGCGGCGGACGCTTTGCTGGGGATGTCGTTCCTGGATCTTCTGGTCGAGGAAGACCGCGATGTCTGCGCGGCCCGTTTTGCCGAGCCCGGCCAAGCATGGGAGGTGATTGCCCGGCTGATCGACGACGAACGGGCGGTTCACCTGCACGGCAGCACCAGCACCCAAGGGGACGGCGGGCCGGTCACGGTGGTGACGGTTCACCCGGGACCGCCCAGCCAGGGACTGCTGATGGATGGGGCGGTGCGCTCCGTGCTCGATCAAGTCCCGTTCCCGGTGATGGTGACGAGTCCGGCCGGCGTGATCGAATACACCAATCCGGCTTTTTTGCATGGCCTGGGGTACGAGGCACACGAGGTTCTGGGGCGCACGCCGCGTTTCTTGAAATCCGGCACCATGGACGAGGCGATCTACGAACGCCTGTGGGCCGACCTGGGCGCCGGACGGCCCTGGAGTGGCGAGGTTCAGAACCGGCGCAAGGATGGCTCGCTGGTGTGGGAGCGCACGACCCTGACGCCCTTGCGCGACGCGGGCGGGGTGATCATCCACTATCTGGCGGTGCACGAAGACATCAGCCAGCGCAAGGCGGCCGAAACCCGCTTTTGGCATCAGGCCAACCACGATGCCCTGACCGGGCTGCCCAACCGCGTGCTGCTTCGCGACCGCATGACCCTGGCCCTGGCCCATGCCCGGCGCAACGGGCTGCGCCTCGCGGTTCTTTTCATCGACCTGGATCGGTTCAAGGCGATCAACGAAACCCATGGGCCGGAAACAGGCGATACCTTGCTGAGCCTGGTGGCCGCGCGCCTGCGCGACTGCCTGCGCGATACCGATACCCTGGCCCGGGTGGGGGGCGACGAGTTCGTGATCCTGATGGCCAGCGACGCGAGTTCCCGCCATCATGCCCTGGTCGCCCGGCGGATCCTGGAAGCCCTGCGCAAGCCGTTTGTTCCCGAGAAGGCCGGCGCCGGCGAATTGCTGATCAGCGGATCGATCGGGATCACCGTGTATCCCGACGACGCGGAAACCGTGGACGGGCTGGTTCGCAACGCGGAAACCGCGATGCAAGGCGCCAAGAAAGCCGGACGGAACACCTATCAGTTCCATACCCCGGACATGAACCGCGACATCGAGGCGCAGATTACCCTGGAAAGCGCCTTGCGTCGGGCCGTGCGGCACATGGACCTGACGCTTCATTATCAGCCGGTGGTGGATAGCGCGACCCTGGCGGTGGTGGGAACCGAGGCCCTGGTGCGCTGGCCGCTGGCCGACGGAGGATTCATGCCCCCGGCCCGGTTCATTCCCATCGCCGAGGAACTGGGGCTGATGGAGGAAATCGGGGCCTGGGTATTGTGGAGCGCGTGCACGCAAGGGCGGATCTGGCAAGAACGGGTCGATGAGGGCTTCCGTCTGGCGGTGAACCTGTCATGGCGTCAGTTGCGCGACCCTGGCTTTCCCGATCGGGTGCAGGAAGTGCTGGAAGGAACCCGGCTTTCGGCCTCGGTGCTGGAACTGGAGGTCAGCGAGGCGACCCTGGCCCGGGATCCGGTGCTGATCGGCCATACCCTGGCCGCGCTGCATGAGCGCGGTGTTACCCTGACCATCGATAACTTCGGCTCGGGGCACGGCTCGATGAAAACGCTGCGTCACCATCCCTTCAGCGTGATGAAGCTGGACCGGCAATGCGTGGCCGACATGCTCACCCGTCACGAGGACGCCGTGCTGGTTGAAACGGCCACCTTGATGGCCCGGCGCCTGGGGTTGCGGGTGGTGGCGGAAGGGGTGGAAACCGAGGCGCAGCTGGAGCACCTGCGCAATCACTACTGCGATTTGATCCAGGGCTTTTTGTTTGGCCAGCCCCTGCCGCCGGATGACCTGATGGCCATGCTGTAGGGCCGGGCAGGGGCGATCACTCCATTTTAATCGGAATGCGCTTTAATCTTCGGTCTTGCCCCGGGTGATCAGGATGATCAGCACGAACAGGGTCAAGGTCAGGCCCAGGCCCAGGAACAGGGCCACGGTCATGATGCCGGTCGAAAGGGTCACGCCGCCAACATAGATGCCAACGTAGAGCAGCAGGCCGAGAATGGCCACGGCCATGACACCCGCGACTTTTTTGTTGACCATGGCGGAACTCCTTCGTGTCCGGGGGAGGAGGACGGTCTTGAAAAGAAAAGGGGCGCGACGCGATCCCTGGGGAACGGACCCCTTCACTCGTCCTTTGACTGTACCCCCCCCTGACCGGTTTTGTCCATCGTCGGACTAGGCTGGTCTTGCTCCGGGGCGGCACGGGTGTATGATGACCGGCCTTTCGTGAACACGAGGAGCCCGATCCGTGATCATTCCAGAGGCCCTAACCTTCGATGATGTCCTGCTTGAACCCGCGGCCTCGGATGTGCTGCCGGCTCAAGCAGATACACGTACCCAGCTGACCGCTTCGATCACCCTGGGAATTCCCCTGATCAGTTCGGCGATGGACACGGTCACGGAAAGCGAAATGGCCATCGTCATGGCGCAGTCCGGTGGCATTGGCGTGATCCACAAGAACCTGGATATCGCCGCCCAGGCCGAGGAAGTGCGCAAGGTCAAGCGCTTTGAAGCCGGCATGGTGGTCAATCCGGTGACCATCGGCCCGGACGCCCCCCTGGCCGACGCGCTCGCCTTGATGGCTCATCACAAGATCAGCGGCATTCCCGTCACCGAGCCCGGCTCGGGTCGCCTGGTCGGCGTGTTGACCAACCGGGATGTACGCTTCGCCGAGGATACCTCGGCCCCGGTGCGCGCCTTCATGACCCATGAAAACCTGGTCACGGTACGCGAGACGGTGAGCCAGGCCGAGGCCCGGCGCCTGTTGCACGCGCGCCGGATCGAGAAGCTGCTGGTGGTCGACGAGAATTACCGCTGCATCGGGCTGGTGACGGTCAAGGATATTGAAAAGGCCCAGAATTATCCCAACGCCTGCAAGGACGAGCACGGCCGGCTGCGGGTGGCGGCGGCCACCGGCGTGGGCACCGATGGCCTGGCGCGGGCCGAGGCCCTGATGGAGGCCGGGGTGGACGTGGTGGTGGTGGATACCGCCCACGGTCATTCCCGGGGTGTGATCGACGCGGTGGCCGAGGTCAAGCGCCGCAGCACCGGCGCCCAGATCATTGCCGGCAACGTGGCCACGGCGGATGGGGCGCGCGCCCTGGTCGATGCCGGGGCCGACGCGGTCAAGGTGGGCATCGGGCCGGGCTCGATCTGCACCACCCGGATCGTGGCCGGGGTGGGCGTGCCCCAGTTCACCGCGATTGTCGAGGTGACCGAGGCCCTGCGCGACACGGGGGTCAAGGTGATCGCCGATGGTGGCATCAAGTATTCTGGCGATCTGGCCAAGGCCCTGGCCGGGGGCGCGCACACGGTGATGGTGGGCAGCCTGCTTGCCGGCACCACGGAAGCCCCGGGCGAGGTGTTCTTGTATCAGGGCCGCAGCTACAAGGCCTATCGCGGCATGGGCTCGCTGGGCGCCATGGCGCGCGGCTCGGCCGACCGTTACTTCCAGCAGGAAGTCTCCAACACCTTGAAGCTGGTCCCCGAGGGGATCGAGGGGCAGGTGCCGTTCAAGGGCCCGGCCGGCACGGTGATTCACCAGCTGATCGGCGGCTTGAAGGCGGCGATGGGCTACACCGGCAGCCGCACCTTGCCCGAGCTGCGCGAACGGGCCCGTTTCCGGCGCATCACCGCCTCGGGCTGGCGGGAAAGCCACGTGCATGACGTGACCATCACCAAGGAAGCCCCGAACTACAGGGGTGGCATGTGACGCCTGGCGCCCGGTTTCAGGAGGCGGTGGCCCTGCTGGAGGCGATCGCTTCCAGCGACCGGCCGGCCGATGGCACGGTCAGCGCCTTTGTGCGGGCCCGGCGCTACATGGGGGCCAAGGACCGTCGCGCGGTTACAACGCTGGCCTGGGGCGTTCTGCGCCACCGGGCCCGCCTGACGTGGCACGTGGAAGCACGGCGGGGCACGCCCACGCCGCGCACCCTGGCGTTGGCCTCGTTGCTGCTTGTGGACGGGCAGGCCCCGGCGGCGGTGCGCGCCCTGTTCGACGCCCGGGGGCGGACTCCCCATGAACCCCCGCCGTTGTCGTCGGCTGAAGGCGCGTTGATCGATGCCCTGGCCGGGCGGACGCTCGCCGATCCGGCCCAGCCGCTTGCGGTGCGCCTGGAAATCCCGGCCTGGCTTCCCGACCGGCTGGCCCCGGTCTGGGGGGACGACACCGAGGCGGAACTGGCGGCCCTGCTGCCGGAAGCGCCCCTGGATCTTCGCGTCAACACCTTGAAGGCGGATCGCGACACGGCGGTCGCGGCCCTGGCGGCGGAAGGAATCGCCACCATCCCCGGCACGCTCAGCCCCTGGGCCCTGCGCGCCGAGGGGCGGCCCAACGTGGCGGCCAGCGCGGCGTTCCAGCAAGGCCTGGTCGAGGTCCAAGACGAGGGCAGCCAGCTGATCGCCCTGTTGACCGAAGCCGGCCCAGGCATGGCGGTGCTGGATCTGTGCGCGGGCGCGGGGGGCAAGACCCTTGCGCTGGCGGCGGCCATGGAGAACAAGGGCACCCTGGTGGCCACCGATGTCAGTGCCGGCCGCCTGGAACGGGCGCGCACCCGCTTGCACCGGGCCGGCGTGCACAACGTGACGCGGCGGGTGCTGGACGCGGAAACCGGGCGCTGGCTGAAGCGGCGCAAGGGCAGCTTTGACCGGGTGCTGGTCGATGCGCCGTGTTCGGGCACCGGAACGTGGCGGCGCAATCCGGATGCGCGCTGGCGCCTGACCCCGGCTCAGGTCGAGTCCCTGTGCGCGGAACAGGCGGGGGTGCTGGCGCGGGCGGCGGATCTGGTGCGGCCCGGCGGGCGGCTGGTGTACGCGACGTGTTCGCTGCTGCCCGAGGAAAACGAAGGCCAGATCACGGCCTTCCTGGCGGCGCATCCCGACTACCGGCCGCATCCCGCGCCCGACGGCCAGCCGTGGCACCGCTTCACCCCGGCCCGCCATGGCACCGATGGATTTTTCGTCGCGGTGTTGGACCGGATCGTTCCGTAAAGGCGGGGTCTGGGGAGGTCCGGCCTCCCC
>NZ_BJZO01000002.1 GCF_007992075.1 Pararhodospirillum oryzae | reverse complement strand
CGGCTCCGGTGGGGGGTCGGGGGGCGGCGGCTCGGGCTCGGGTGGCGGATCAGGAGGGGGCGGGTCGGGTTCGGGCGCGACCTCAGGCGGCGCAGGCGCGGGGGTGTCGATCAGGGCCGTTTGCAAAACCGGCGCGGTGGAAGCCTCGACCGGGCGGGCGCTTGCCCCCAGCACACCGTTTTGAACCGCCCACAAGGCCCCGCCATGGACGCTCGCGACCAGCCCCAAGGCCAGCGCCCGCCCGCCGTGCCGACCCCGTGCCCGCCAGCGCCCTGTCCGCGCCCCGGTCATGGGGTCTCCCCGCAGACCTGGGGAGCGCATGGGTTCCATTCGCGGCGCACGGGAACGCACACCGTGCGATCCTCCAGCGCCAGGAACCGGCTGCGCACCCCATAGGTCGCATGCAGATAGGCGGCCGTCACCACCTCATCGGGCGGGCCGACGTGCAACGAGCCGTCGCGCCCCAGGGCGGCCACGCGGGTGGCGTGGGCCAGGGCGTGGTTGGGGTCGTGGGTGGTCAGGATGATGCCCTTGCCCTCGCGCCGGGCCAGGGCTCCTACCCGATCGAGCACCGCCACCTGATTGCCGAAATCCAGGTTGGCGGTGGGTTCGTCCATGATCAGCAGGGCCGGGGCCTGGGCCAGGGCGCGGGCGATCAGTACCAGTTGCCGCTCGCCGCCGCTGATCTGGGTGTAGGGCCGCCCGGCCAGCGCCGACAGCCCCAGCGAGCCCAAAGCGCTTTCCGCCACCCGGATATCGGACTCCGAAGGGGTGGAGAACGGCCCCAGATGGGCGGCCCGGCCCAGCATGACCACGTCGAGCACCCGGAAGGGAAAGGGCGGCGTGTGGGCCTGGGGCACGTAGCCGACCTGAGCGGCGAAGCGTCGGGCTGGCCAGCGGGCCACGTCGTCCCCCCCCAGGCGGACCTGCCCGGCCAGGGGAGCCAGCAGGCGCAGCAAGGTGCGAAACAAGGTGGTCTTGCCCACCCCGTTGGGCCCCAGGAGCATCAGGACCTCGCCCGCCTCGACCTGGAAGCTCAGGTTCGAGAGCACCGCCCGCGCGCCATAGCCGCAGGCCAGCCCCTCGACCTCCAGAAGGGGGGCGGCTCTCACACCCACCCCCGGCGTGCCCGCACCAGCAGCATGATAAAGAACGGCGCCCCGATCAGCGAGGTGAGGATCCCGAGCGGGATCTCGCCCACCGTCATCACCCGCGCGAGATCATCGACCGCCAGCAAGAACACGCCCCCCAGCAGGGCCGAGGCCGGGAGCAGCACCCGGAAATCGGGCCCCACCAGCCCGCGCGCCATGTGGGGCACGATCAGCCCGACGAGGCCGATCACCCCCGAAAGCGCCACCGCGCACGCCGTCATCAAGGTGGCGGCGGCGATCACCGCCAGGCGGGTCATGGTCACGTTGACCCCCAGGGCCCGGGCCTCGTCATCGCCAAAGCACAACAGGTTCAGGCGCCAGCGCACCAGGGTAAGCAAGCACAGGCCCACGGCCATGGGCCCCAGCGCGCGGACCAGATCGGCCCCTTGCACGGAAGCGAGGCTGCCCATCAGCCAGAAGGTAATGACCGGCAACGTGTTGTTGGGATCGGCCATGACCTTGACCAGCGAGATCCCGGCCATGAACACGTTGCCCACGATCAGCCCCGACAACACCAGGATCAACACGCCGTCACCACTTCGGGACCGTCCCATGCCCAGGGCATAGGTAATGCCCACGGCGGTCAGGCCGGCGAGGAAGGCCATGCCCTGCAACGCGAGCCCCCCCCATCCCAGAAGAAGGGCGAGCGCGGCCCCGAACCCGGCCCCCGAGGCCACGCCCAGGATGTCGGGCGCGACCATGGGATTGCGCAGCACGCCCTGGAACGCCGCCCCCGAGGTGGCCAGCGCGGCCCCCACCACCAGGGCGCCCAGGATGCGCGGCAGGCGGATGTGCAGCATCACCGTTTCCACCTGCGGCGGCCAGAACGGATCCAAGGGCACCGCCTGCGAGACCAGAACCCCCAGGGCGGCCAGCGGGGAAACCGGATACTGGCCCACGGTGAAGGACAGCACGAACAGCGCGGCCAGAACCGCCCCCAGTCCCAGCAGGCCCCAGCGGGCGCGCCGTTCCCAGGGCCGGGGGGAGGCCCCGGCACCGGAGCGAACGCGCGGCCCCAGGACACGCACGGCCGCGTTCAGCATGGAAGACACCCGACAGGCATCCCGCCCCCCAGGGGGCAAGGCAGCGGCGGCAGGGCGGAGGAAGAAGAAATCATGAGCGGCTCTCCCGGCGGACTCCTCGCGCACGGCGCGGGAAACCAACGATGATGGACCGGCTCATGCCGTAAACGACACGCTGAATCGGGCCATTGATTTTCGCGCGCTCCGTGCTTTCGCACAAAACACCGATGTCGAAAACAAGGCACACGATCCGCTTGCGTTCCCAAGAGTAGGGAGGGAAAACGGGGCCTGTCAACGTCGTTATGAACCTCGGCACCATAACGACGGCTTGAGAAACCATCGCGCGCTTCAATGCCACTTAGGCATCTTCAACGCGCTGCCCGGCCCGGGCCTTGCAACCCTCCCCCCTGGCCCAGACCCCAAACGGGCCAGGATCAAGGAAGCGACGACATGGATATACACTACACGGTTGATATAGACGTCGAGGACATCACGGCGGACTTCACCCATTGCTTCACGGGGGAATGTCGGGTTGGCGTGCTGCCGATCCTGTTCAAGATCAGCCACGTCATCACCGATGCCGAGGACCTGGCCGCCTCGCTTGCCCTGATTTTGCAGGTCATGCAGACCCAGCTTAAAATGAACCGGGGGATTGTCACCCTGGTGGATCGCACCTCGGAAACCATTTTCATCCACGAAAGTTTCGGCCTGAGCGAGGAGGACAAGGCGCACGGCTTCTATTCGCCCGGCCAGGGCCTGACCGGCAAGGTGGTGGAAAGCGGCAAGGCCATCATCGTGCCTCACATGCGCGGGCGTCCCGGCCTGGGGGTGGGCCCCCGGGTGCAAACCGAAACCGGGGACGGCAGCCACCTCAATCCCTCCTTGATCTGCGTGCCGATCGTGCACCAGAAAAAGGTGCTGGGCACCATCAGCGCCGAACGGGTTTACATCAACCGGCGCCTGCTCAAGCAAGACGTGGAGGTGCTGGCGACCATCGCCTCGATGATCGCGCCGGCGGTCGAGCTGTACTTGCTGGAAAACGTCGACAAGGTGCGGCTGGAAAACGAAAACCGGCGCCTGCAAAGCGCCCTCAAGGAGCGATTCAAGCCCTCCAACATCATCGGCACCTCGAAACCGATGCGCGAGGTCTACGATCTGATCCACAAGGTGGCGGGCACCAAGGCCACGGTGCTGATTTTGGGTGAAAGCGGGGTCGGCAAGGAACTGGTGGCCAACGCCATTCACTACAACGGCCAGAGCGCCGACGGCCCCTTCATCAAGTTCAACTGCGCGGCACTCCCCGAAAGCCTGATCGAAAGCGAGCTGTTCGGCCACGAAAAGGGATCGTTCACCGGCGCCACCGCCATGCGCAAGGGGCGCTTCGAGCTGGCCGATGGCGGCACCTTGTTCCTCGACGAAGTGGGCGAACTGAGCCCCTCCATGCAGTCCAAGCTGCTGCGGGTGCTTCAGGAAAAAACCTTTGAACGGGTGGGCGGCACCCGCCCGGTCCGGGTGGACCTGCGCATCATCGCCGCCACCAACCGCGACCTGCTCCAGATGGTTGAGGACGGCACCTTCCGCGACGACCTGTATTACCGCCTGAACGTGTTTCCCATCACCATACCCCCGCTGCGCGAGCGCGGTAGCGACATTATCTTGCTGGCCGATCACTTCGTGACCCGCTACGCCGATGAAACCGGGCGCGAGATCAAGCGCATTTCGACCCCGGCCCTCAACATGCTCATGGCCTACCACTGGCCGGGCAACGTGCGCGAACTGGAAAACGTGGTGGAACGCTCGGTGATCTTGTCGGAAGACGGGGTCATTCACGGCTACAACCTGCCGCCCTCGCTGCAAACCCCCGAGGAAACCGGGACGACGTTCGGGTATACCCTGGAAGCCAAACTTGATGCGGTGGAATACGAAATGATTGTCGAGGCCCTCAAGACCCACAACGGGAACATGACGGAAGCCGCCCAGCAACTGGGCCTGACCCGGCGCATTTTGGGCCTGCGCATGGAAAAACACGGCATTTCGTACAAGAGCTTCCGAAAATCGGCCCAGGGGCGAACCCGTGAAAAAGTCATGGATGGATAGAACAAGGGGGGCAAAACGCCCCCCTTTTTTCCCTGGCTCGTTTCTTGGGAATTTTCCCCGGACTGACGAAACAAAAGCCCCCTACTCCTCGGGCGCGCGCTGGATCAGTTCGATCCGGTGCCCGTCCGGATCCTCGATGAAGGCCACGATGCTTTCCCCGTGGCGCTGGGCGCGCGGCGGGCGGGGCATGGGCACCTTGGCGGCGGCCAGGCGCTCGCACAAGGCGGTGATGCCCGTGACTTCGAGGGCGATGTGACCGAAGGAATCGCCCAACTCGTAGGGGGTTTCGCGCGTCCAGTTCTGCACGAACTCCACGCTCATTGCGCAATGGGGACCGAAGCCCAGGTAGGCCTGGGAGAACTGGTTGCGCCGGTGCTCGCGCCGCTCCAGCACCTGCATGCCCAGGTGATGGGTGTAAAAGGCAATCGTGCGGTCGAGATCGGCGACCCGCAGCATGCAATGCACCAGCCGGAACGTTGACCCGTCCACCGGCGCCGCCGTGGCCGCCAGGGCCCGCGCCCGCCCCGAGAACACGGCGACCAGGGCCTCGTCGATCGCCTGGCCGGCCAGCATGTCGGTGGCCTCGATCCCGGCCCGGGCCAGTTTTTCTTGTGGATTGGGCCCGATGCGCGCGACCAGGAGCATGGGACAGTCCCCCAGCATGCGACACACGGTATCGCGGGCGTCCTCGCCTTCCCGGGCATGATCGGCAATCACGCGCTGCTCGACGGGCGTGGCGCCCTCGGCCGTGACATCGAAAACCCAAAAGGCCTCGGCATGGCCGAAATGCTGATCGATGCGCTGGCCGTCCTTGCTCGCCACGGCGATGCGCAAGGAGGAGGGAGCTTCGGACACCGAGGGATCGCTGGAAACGGGGGCCTCATCAAGCATGGCAACTCTCCGGAATGAACAACACGCCGGACAACGCAACCCGCGTGCCACCCCCGGGTGGACGCTTCCCCGGGCCCCCGGCGCGCCGGCTTGCACCGATTGGTACGCTTGAGGGATCAATCGTACCAACGGGAACGGACGAGGCCGGCTTTTCGCGTCTTGCGCGCCGTGAACGGCCAGGAGGGGCGGTTTTCCGGGTTTTTTCCGAGTTGGCACGGCGTGTGCTTTTGCTCTGGCGCTCCCCGCGATCAAGCGAGAGTGGCCCGTTGCCTGGTGTTCCGGCAACGCCCCGACAAAGGAGAGACCAGCCATGCCCATGGTTCTGCTGACATGCGACAAGGATATTCCAGAGCGTGAGAAGCACGTTTACCTGAAGGTGGAAGGCGAGGATTCCCGCGATTTCCTGCCCATTTCCAACGCGCCCACCATTCCCGGCACGCTTTCCGAACGCGGCTGTTCGTTTTGTGGCGCCAAGCTCGTGATCGGTGGTGTTCTCAAGGACACCATTCAGATGATCCACGGCCCGATCGGCTGCGCCTATGACACGTGGCACACCAAGCGCTACCCCAGCGACAACGGCCACTTTCAGCTGAAGTACGTGTGGTCGACCGACATGAAGGAAAGCCACATCGTTTTCGGCGGCGAAAAGCGGCTGGAAAAGGCGATGCACGAAGCCTTCGACGAAATGCCGCACATCAAGCGCATGTTCGTTTACACCACCTGCCCGACCGCCCTGATCGGCGACGACGTCAAGGCGGTGGCGAAGAAGGTGATGGAAGCCCGCCCCGACGTGGATATCTTCACCTGCGAATGCCCGGGTTTCGCCGGCGTGTCCCAGTCCAAGGGCCACCACGTGCTGAACATCGGCTGGGTGAACGAAAAAGTCGGCAACGTCGAGCCCGAGATCACCTCGAAGTACACGATCAACTTCATCGGTGACTACAACATCCAGGGTGATACCGAGGTCCTGCAACGCTACTGGGACCGCCTGGGCATTCAGGTGATCGCCCACTTCACCGGCAACGCCAACTATGACGACCTGCGCGGCATGCACCGGGCCCAACTGAACGTCGTCAACTGCGCGCGTTCCGCCGGCTACATCGCGAACGAACTGAAGAAGCGCTACGGCATTCCCCGGCTGGACATCGACACCTGGGGCTTCAACTACATGGCCGAAGGCATCCGCAAGGTTTGTGCCTTCTTCGGGATCGAGGAAAAGGGCGAAGCCCTGATCGCCGAGGAATACGCCAAATGGAAGCCGCAGCTTGATTGGTACAAGGAAAGACTAACCGGCACGAAGATGGCGATATGGACAGGGGGGCCGCGTTTGTGGCACTGGACCAAGTCGGTCGAGGACGACCTGGGTGTGCAGGTGGTGGCCATGTCGTCCAAGTTCGGCCACCAGGAAGACTTTGAGAAGGTGATCGCGCGCGGCTCCACGGGCACCTACTACATCGACGACGGCAACGAGCTTGAGTTCTTCGAGATCATCGACCTTGTGAAGCCGGACATCATCTACACCGGCCCGCGGGTCGGCGAGCTGATCAAGAAAATGCACATTCCGTACATCAACGGCCACGCCTACCACAACGGGCCCTACATGGGCTTCGAGGGCTTCGTCAACATGGCCCGCGATATGTACAACGCCAAGTCAAATCCCCTTCTCAAGCTGGCCGCGACCGACATCCGGGGCGGCGCGCGTACCGTCATCCGGGAGGCCGCGGAATGAACACCGAAAAGCTCGATCAGCTGTTCACCTACGTTCAAGAACGGTGCTTGTGGCAGTTCTTTTCCCGCTCCTGGGACCGCCAGGAGAACATCGACGGCGTGTTGAACACCGCGACCGACATGTTGACCGGCAAGGAACTGAACCTGGAAACCCCCATGGACCGGCTGTTCTACGCCGACGCCAAGATCCTGGTGGCCGACATCCGTCAGCGCTTCCCGTGGATCGAGGACACGGGCGCGGCCCAGATCCGTGACCTGATGCAAGGGCTCAAGGAACGGCTGGTGGACTACACCATCACCCGTTCGCTGAACGGCGAACTTCATCACTCCTTGTACTAAGCCCGACTCGCGGCCACGACGAAAAGGAACCTTCCCATGGGTTGCGTCATTACCTCCAAGGAACGGGCGGGCGTCATCAATCCGATGTACGACTGCCAGCCGGCCGGTGCCCAGTTCGCCGGGATCGGGATCAAGGATTGCATTCCGCTGGTCCATGGCGGCCAGGGCTGTTCGATGTTCGTCCGCCTGCTGTTCGCGCAGCACTTCAAGGAGAACTTCGACATCGCCTCGACCTCGCTGCACGAGGACTCGGCCGTGTTCGGCGGCCATCAGCGCATCCAAGACGGCGTGCTGACCCTGGCGCGTCGATACCCCGACCTGCGGGTGATCCCGCTCATTACCACCTGCTCGACCGAGGTCATCGGCGACGACATCGAGGGCAACCTGACCAAGTGCAACCAGTTGCTGCGCGAGGAGTTCCCCGACCGCAAGATCCATCTGGTGCCCGTGCACACCCCCAGCTTCAAGGCCAGCCAGGTCGGCGGCTACGCCGAGTGCCTGACGGCGGTGGTCAAGACCATGGTCACCCACAAGGTGGCGCCGACCGGCAAGCTGAACCTGTTCCCCGGCTGGGTGAACCCGGGCGACGTGACGCTGCTCAAGCGCTACATGCGGGAAATGGACGTGGACGCCACGGTGTTCATGGATACCGAACCGTTCGACTCCCCCATGCTGCCGGGCAAGGAGATCCTGACCCACGGCGCCACCACGGTCGAGGACATCGTGCACGCCTCGGGTGCCCTCGGATCGGTGGCCCTGGCCCGCTATGAAAGCGCCCCGGCGGCCAAGTACCTGAACGACGAGTTCGAGGTGCCGGCGCACGTGGTGCCGACCCCGTATGGCATCGCCAACACCGACGCGATGTTGCAAAAAATCAGCGAAATCACCGGCAAGCCCATTCCGGACTCGCTGGTCCACGAACGCGGCCTGGCCATCGATGCCTTGCAGGACTTGGCCCACATGTTCTTCGCCAACAAGAAGGTGGCGATCTACGGCCACCCCGACCTGGTGATTGGCCTGGCCGAGTTCTGCATGGAAGTGGAAATGGAGCCGGTGTTGCTGTTGTTCGGCGACGACAACAACAAGGTGAAGAAGGATCCGCGCCTGCTGGCCATGAAGGAACGCGTCAGCTGGGACATGGAGGTGGTGTGCAACGCCGACCTCTGGGAGCTGGAAAAGCGGGCGTCCAACCCCGATTACCCGATCGACCTGATCATGGGGCACTCGAAGGGGCGCTACGTGGCCATCGACAACAACATTCCCATGGTGCGCGTGGGCTTCCCGACCTTCGACCGGGCCGGCCTCTACCGCCATCCCACCATGGGCTACCAGGGCGCCATGCTGCTGGGCGAAACCATTGCCAACACCTTCTTCGCCCACATGGAGTTCAACAAGGACCGCGAGTGGCTCCTGAACACCTGGTAAGCGCCTGAGCGATCCGGGTGCCCCCTGCTCCCGGATTCTCACCCCGGGGGGCCTGGAGTTTGCCCGGGAAAAGCGGACACCGCTTTTTCCGAAAAGACAAACTCGAACAAAGTGATACAGAGGCTGTCCGCTTCCCTCTGAAGCTGACGGACTCTGGGCCCCCCGGTTCCTTGTTTCCTTCGCGTTGGGGTCCTGGGTCATGGATCATGTGCAGGTTCTGGCGGCGGGCGTCCTGGGCGGGGCCACCCGCCGGCCCGAGTACCGACACCTGGAGCTGTATTCGAAGCCGGCGGCGTTGAGCTTCGCGCCTCCGGTCCTGGATGAGTCCCGGGCCTGGACCGCCAGGCTGGCGCCCGCGTGCCGGGCCTTTTTCGCGCTGGACGCCTTCCTGGGCGGCGCGGTGGACGGCATCAGCACCCGGGAGCGGTACAAGGCGCTGCCCCGCGCCACGCTGACCGACAAGATCCTGGCCCAGGTCTACCGGCTGCTGCGGGTGGTGCGGCTGGTCGCCCTGTCGGCCGAGGGGCGCCCCGAACGGCACAAGGGGCTGGTGATCCTCAAGGTTCCGGCGGGCAAGACCATCTTGGACCTGGCCCTCACCGAGGCCGGCCTGGACCTTGCCGTCGACATGGTGGCCTACGCCGTGGCCGCGCCGGCCCAGCCCTACCCCGACGCCTATGTCGAGGCCATGCTGATGGCCTGGTACGCGGACCTGACCGGGGAAATCCGCCGCTTTTCCGACGAAGACCGGACCTTGCACCAGTTCCGCCAGGTCATGCCCTTCAACCGGCACGGCCGCTTCGACTGCGACAACGCCCGTTTCCACATGGATCCGGAGCGGCTGATCCTCGACATCGGGCCGATGTACCGCGACGCGGCCCGCTATCCCATCGATTTTTATCTGCCGGTGGGGGACACGGTGCACATCGTGCCCGTGGAGGCCCTGGACGAAGGCGCCCTGCCCCGCGACGAGCTGAGCCGCTGGCGTCTGCGGAGCCTTGATCCGACCCGCCTGCCGGCCGCGTTCCAAGCCCGGTTCGGACGCGAGGAAGTCCTTCCCAATCAACCCATGACCTGATGACACCGCGCCCAAGGAGCCCTGCCATGGACACCCCGCACCTGCGCATCGCCGTGACCACCAACAGCCTGATCAAGCTCGATGCCAATTTCGTCACCGCCCGCCAGATGGTTTTTTACGACATCAACCGGGACGAGGCGGATTTCATCGACGTGATTCCGTTTAGCAAATCCGGCCGGCGCCCGCCCGGCGGCGGCATGGGCCGGCTGACCGGCACCTGCGTCATGGACGACATGGAAGACGACGACGGCACCGGCCACGATCCCCTGACCGAGCGCATCGACTCCTTGAAGGGGTGTTCCATTTTGTTCACCCTGGGCATGAGCGACCTGGCCGCCGTGCGCATTCACGAAAACCAGATCTTCCCGGTCAAGAGCGAACGGGTGCGCGACATCGACGAGGTGGTGACCTCGGTCCAGCGCCTCATGGGGTCGGGCGCGCCGTTGTGGCTGCGCCGGGTCATGCGCGCCCCCGACGGCAACCGCCTGCCGCTTGACGATCAGGAGCTGTAAGGCCGCCCCTTTCCCTCATCACGCCTTGAGTGCCAGGAATGATCCCGTCCGGGGCCAGGAGGTTGTCAGGAAAAGCGGTGCCCGCCTTTTCCTGACAACCTCTAGAAATAACGCACGAACGCCTCCGGATCGACAGAGGGCGCGGGAGGCAGGGGGCCCGCCGCCGTCCCCACATACAAAAAGCCCACGATCTGGTCGCCGGGTCCAAGCCCCAGGCCTTCGTGCACCGCGCGGTCGAACATCAGCCAGCCGGAACGCCACACGCTGCTGAACCCCTGGGCCTGGGCGGCCAGTTGCAATGCCATGACCGAACACCCGGCGCTCATCTGCTGTTCCAGGACGCTCACGGTGTCGTCGGGCCTTGGCCGGGCGGCCACGATGACGAGCATGGGCGCGCGATGGGGCATGCGCCGGGCGCGCTCGACCGTGGCATCGTCCTTGCCCGCGCCCCGCGCGGCCGTGGCGAACAAGGCACCCAGGCGGTCCAGGCCCTCCCCGCTCACGACGATGAATTCAACCGGGCGCAGCCGCTTGTGGTCGGGCACCCGCAGGGCGGCCCGCAGCATGAGGGCCAGGGCCTCTCCGCCCGGTGCCGGCGCGACCAGACGGTGACAGGAGCGGCGCCCCAGTAAAAGCTCAAGCGCATTCAAGGCAAGGGTCCTTCGAACCAAAAGGCGGACACGCTTTTCGATGCTCCCCGCGAAACCCGCCCCCCTGTCACGGGGGGGCCGGCCACGCGGGCAGGGCCTCGATCCGGCCACCGTGGCGCAGGCGCTCGCGCAGGCCCATCAAGCCCTGATCGACCTGGGCCAGGGCGGCCAGGCAGGTTCGTTCGCGTTCCGAGGTTTCGATGACCGCCGCCACCGCGCCTTGCTGGATGACCAGCCGGCGCCCGCCCAGCAGGGCCAGAAGCGGGTCGTGGGTGGAGATCAAAACAATCTTGTCGCGGGCCACCAGCAGGTCCAGGGCCTTCTGGCGATCGATGCCGGCGTTTTCGATCTCGTCGATCAGCACCACCGGCGACGCGGACAGCAAAGCGGTATCGGCGATCATCAGGGCCCGGCTCTGGCCCCCGCTCAGTTGGGTCAGCGCCGTTTCGGGGGTGAAGGGCTCGCCGGCCAGGGCGTTCGCGCAGGCGATCACCTCGCGCACCCGGGCCTCGACATCGGGCACCATCCGGCACTCGGCGTGCATGGTGATGAAGGCGCCGACGCCGAGATCGACCACGAAGCTCATGGTCTGGGAAACCTGGGCGATCAGGGTGCGCGGCGAGGCAAAGCGCAAGGCCGGATCGGGGGGTGCCCCGTTGACCAGCACGTGCCGGCCCGAGGGCGTATCCCCCTGGGCCAGGCATTCGATATCGGCAAGCAGGCGGCTTTTGCCCGCGCCGGTGGGGCCGACCAGACACACCACGTCGCCGGGGCGCAAGATCAGGTCCAGGGTTTCGGGCCGTCCCGCCTTGTCGCGACCGCCGCGCACGCACAGCGCATGAATGACCGGGGCCGGCGCGTTCTGCCACTGGGTCACCTGGCGCAGCAGGGCCCCGACATGGGCCGTGACCTGGGCGCGTTCCATGCCCATGTCGAACAGCCGCGCGTCCTCGACCGCCGCCAGCCAGCCCGCGAACGGCTGCTCCGGGTCGTCGTCCCATGCCCCGAGCCCGGCCAGGAAGCCGGCCAGCGACGGATGGCGTCCGGCGATCTCGGCCACGCCCAGGTCCAGCACGCGGTCGATCATGCGCTTTCTCCCGCCGGGGTCTCGAAGCTCATCTTGCGCACCGCGCCCCGCTGGTGCTCGCGGCCCACGGTCGTTTCGCCCACGCAGTACGGGCACACGGCCGAGGGCATGGAAAAGCGCAGGCGCCGCCCTTCCAGGCTATCCTGGGGCTGGGCCAGGCGGGCGTGAAAGGCCAGGTCCCCGGCGCCCTGGCCGGTGATGCCATTGAAGAACAAAACAGCGGCGCGCGGGTTGGCGAGGCGGACGTTGTAGGCGAATACCTCGCGCTCGGCCTGGGAAACGATGTCGCCCTTGGTGATCACCACCACGTCGGCCAGGCGCAGCATGGGGCCGATCTTGCGCGGGGTATGAACCCCCGACAGGGCATCGACCACGCACACCCCCAGCACCCCGTGCAGATGGGGGGAGCAGCGGTTGCACAGGCCGGCGCTTTCGGCGATCAGAAAATCGAACCCCTGCCCCTTCCCCCAGGCCAGGCCATCGTCGATGTTGCTGACAA
Organism: Pararhodospirillum oryzae; assembly: GCF_007992075.1. Taxonomy (GTDB): domain Bacteria; phylum Pseudomonadota; class Alphaproteobacteria; order Rhodospirillales; family Rhodospirillaceae; genus Pararhodospirillum; species Pararhodospirillum oryzae. The sequence continues at coordinate 77,742 of NZ_BJZO01000002.1, read as the reverse complement.
AGAAGTGATCGGGGCACAGCGAGCCCGACAGGCCGGCCACCACCGGCAGGCCGGCGGCCCGGTACACCGTATCGTCGTCGGTGGCCAGGGCATCGAACTTCAGCACCCCGACCCGGGGCCCTCCCTGCCCGAGCACGGCGGCGGTGCGCACGATGACCGAGGTCTTGCCCACCGAGGGCGGGCCGGCAACGATGATCAGGCGCATGGGCGCGGCCCTCCCTGCCCGGCGGCGGCTTCGTGAAACAAGGCGCAGGCGGCCCGCAGATCGCGCGCGCTCGCCGGATGACGCACGGCCTCCCACCCCGGCCAGCGCAGGCGGGCCCCGGCCGGCAACCGGGGCGCCCGGCCCGGGCACAGGGCCGGATACAGGTTCTCGTCCAGGATCCGGGCCAGGGCCGGACCATGAAAATGATCCGTCAGCGCCGCCACCCGCCGGGCATGGGCGCGCTGGCGGGTCAGCCACAAGGGATAGGCCAGCGCGCCGTCCTCGGGCCAGACGATCGAGGTGGTGGCGGGACGCGGGCACAAGGAGGCCTGGGCCCAGGGCAACACATGGATGCCCCCGGGCGAGGCATCGGTGCCGGCGACGCGGGGCATCTGGGTGGAATGAAGCAAGGTGGGCACGTTGCGCACCAGGCGGGCCACCCCCTCCCGGCCATGATCCAGGGCAAAGCACAACAAAAGAAAGGTGTTGAAGGCCCGCCATTTTCGGGTGCCCTCGGGGCGCCAGCCGCTGAACACCACCTGGCCTTGGTAACAGGGCTCCATCAGATCGGCCCAGCGCCGGGGCACCGGGCGCGGGCCCAGGCGGGCGTGATCGATGAGCAGCACGTAGGGGGCCAGGGCATAGACCCCGATCCAGCCCTTGGGATCGATCAGCCCGGCTTCGACGAAGGGAGCGGCCACGCCCTCGGGCTGGGCGCCCTCGAAGGCGCCGGTCTCGACATGACGGGCATGGAAGCGCCGGTTGAAGGTGTTGGCCCCGGCGCTGGAAACCAGCAGGCGCGGATAGGCGTCGAGGTCGCGGATCCAGGCCAGGCGCTCGAAGGGCCCGCGCCCGCCCTGGCCCAGGGGCAAGGAGACGCGCAAGGGCGGATCCCCGGCCAGGGCGCGGGCCCGCAACAGGTCCTCGACGCCGGCCCGCACCCGATGACGCAAGGGCACGGGGACCTGGCCCAGGACATCCCAGCCGCGCGCCCCCTTGGCGTCCCCCGACAGCACGGGGGACGGCGTGGCAAGATCGCCTGTTCGCACCGGATCCATCAGCATCATGATCGATCTCCCCGGCCGCACCGCGCAAGGCAGCATTCGACGACATGGCCCAGCACGTCGGCCTGATCCAGGCCCCAGGCGCGCGCCGCGAGGCAGATGGCGCCGCTGCGGCCGATGTGGCAGCACACGTTGAATTCCAGGAAAGCGCGCCGGCCGGTGGCCGGATCCCAGCGGTAATCCAGCCGGGTGTAGTCCATCGGCCCCGTGACCTGCCACAACGCCGCGACATCGCCGGCCAGAGCCGTGTCGCGGGCGTCGTCGGGCGAGGCCAGGGCATAGCCCAGGGGATCGTCGCGCTTCAGATCCTCGGTGATGATGCCCCCGGTCTTGTCGGACCCCGGGCACACCACCCCCAGGACCAGCGGGTCGGTCCCGCCCAGCACCGGCACGGTGATGTCGATCCCGGGCACGTATTCCTCGACCAGCACGCTCATCCCCCGCCCGATCAACGCCGCCGCCGCCCGGGCCGCCCCGGCCCAGGTGTCTTGAATCGAGTCATCGGTGATGCCCTCCGACGCCGCGCCAAAGCGGTTCTTGACGAAGTACGGGCCAGGAAACGGGGGCGCGGTGGCCAGCTCGGCCTCGCTCGCGTAAGGCACGCCCAAGGTGGTGGGCAGGCCTTGCGCGCGAAGCGCCAGCTTGGCCAGCCATTTGTCCTCGGCAAGGGCGCGGATGTTGGCCGGCGCGCCCACCACCGGCACCCCCAGGTACCCGCACAGGGCCGGCACCACGACCTCGGGGTTGGGGCCGGGCATGCGGTTGTAAAGCGAGAACACCCCATCGACCCGGCTTGCCGCTTCCAGCACCGCCAGGGGATGGGTGGCGGTGGTCACGTCGTAGCCCAGGGCGACCAGCACGCTCCAAACCCGGTGGTAATACTTGGGATAGCCGCCATCGCCGGGGAAATCCTGGCTGAGGTGGGCCGGGGCCAGGGGGGCGTGCCGGGCCAGGAGCAGCAAGCGGGTTTCGGCCGGACGCCGGGGACGCAGCAAACGATCGGGAACGCGGGGGAAGACCATCCTGGACTCCTTGACGGCAGCAAAAGGACCACGACCGGGGGACGAAAACGAGGGAACCGGGGCGGGGCCCTGGTTGTCTCAGCAAAAGCCGCGCCAGCCCCTGTTTTCCACCGTAACGCCGCGCCACTCCCTTGAAAAATGTTCAAAGCCGTACACCCCATTCCGAGCAACGGACGGTTTTGTACGATTTAACCGGGTTTTTCCCCTTCCGCCGGCCGGGTCACCTTGCACCGCGACATCGGGCCGGCGTGGCCTGGACCTTGCTTTGGGAAAACCAGGAGTAAAGTCAGACCGAAGGGAAAACCGGCATGATGGGAACGAGAGCCCTCCAGCAGGACACGCAAGCCCCCCGGGCCGAAGGGCCGGCGCCCCGGGCCGGGGGCATGGTGTTGGTGGCACCGGGGAGCTTCGAACCCATTCAGGCCCCCTGGATCCGGCCCGGGGTGGTGGTTCACGATCCCCGCGAGGGGGTGGACGGCCTGCTGGCCCGCTTCGCCGACGATCTGAACGCGCGCGGCTTCCGGATCACGGGCTACGTGCACCGGCCGGAGCGGGACGGCACCGGGCCCGGCGAAGGCTGCGCCGAGCGGGTGGAAGTCCTGGACCTGCGCCGGCGCCAGACGCTGAGCCTGGAGCGCGACACCGCCGGCCGCGTGATGCGCGAGGCCCTGCGCGAGGATGCCGACCTGCTGATCATCAGCCGCTTTTCCGCCTGCCTCCAGGCCATGGACGCGCTGGGGGCCTCGGTGGGAGAGGAATCCTCGCACGGCATGCCCCTTCTGACTTCCATCGCCGGGCAGTGCATCCATAAATGGCACCGCTTTGCCCAGCAGGAAGGCAGCATGCTCACCCCCGATCCCCGGGCGCTGTGGAGATGGTGGGGCCCGGAACGTCTGTACCGCGACCTCGCCCTGGGCGTGGCCGAGGAACCGGTGCGTCAGATCGCGTGCGGTCCGCGCTGGATCATGGTCGAAGGCCCCCGGGGCGCCGGCCTCGCCTACCTGCCCCGCCACCCCCGTGGCCTGATGCCCCGCCTGCCCCAGCTGGGGCGCTGGAGCCTGCGCGCCCTGGCGGGGCTGGTGTCGTCGTGGGACCCCCTGGAAATGGCCCTGGGCGTCGCCGCCTTGAACGCCCACTACAACCATTACGACCTGGAAGGCGACAGCGGCAACGGAGCGCGGCTGTTTCGAAAACGCCCCGGCCGGGTGGTGGTGATCGGCGCCTTTCCCGGGGTCGATGGCCTGCTGCCCGGCTGCGCCATCATCGAAACCGACCCGCGCCCGGGGGAGTTCCCCCCGGTGGCCATGGATACCCTGGTGCCCGGATGCGGGGGGGTTCTGGTCAACGCGTCCGCCCTCATCAACCGCTCGCTGCCGCGCATTCTGCGCCTGGCCCAGGGGCGTCCGGTCGGCCTGATCGGGCCGGCCACGCCGTTGACCGACCGCCTGCACGCCTATGGGGTGGACGTGCTGGGGGGGATGGTGGTCACCAACCCCCAGGGGCTGGCCGCCGCCGTGCGCGCGGGCGCCCTGCCCCGCAGCTTTGGCCAGTACGGCCGCTTTATTCACCGGGTCAATCCCGACTCCACGCTGCTCCGCCACCGGGACCAGCCCACGCCCCTGCGCCCGGGTGTTTCCCGGCCGATCCTGAAATGCAGGGGATAGCCCTCCCCCCCCTCACGCGGGGAAGGCGCCGGCACGGGGCCGCATGACGGGAAATTGGCGTGGCGTCAAGGCTGGTTTTCGGGGCCGGCATTCGCTACATCAGCGCCCCGTTTCCCCTGCCCTCGCCCGGAGGATTTCCCGTGCGCCGTTCCCTTGCCCAGACCCTTGCCGACGAACTTGGCGTTCGCGAAAGCCAGGTCAGCGCCACCATCGAGCTGCTGGACGGCAACGCCACCGTCCCGTTTATCGCCCGATACCGCAAGGAGGCGACCGGCGGCCTGGATGACACCCAGCTTCGCACCCTGGACGAGCGCCTGCGCTATTTGCGCGAAATGGAGGAGCGGCGCGGCGTCATCCTGGCGTCGATCGACTCCCAGGGCAAGCTGAGCGAGGCGCTCAAGGCCCAGATCGAAGCCGCCGACAGCAAGGCGCGCCTGGAAGACCTGTACCTGCCCTATCGCCCCAAGCGCCGCACCAAGGCGATGATCGCGCGCGAACAGGGCCTGGAACCGCTGGCCGATGCCCTGCTCGCCGACCCCACCCGCGACCCCGAGGCCACCGCCCGGGGCTTCGTGGACGGCGACAAGGGGGTGGCCGATGCCCGGGCCGCCCTGGAAGGCGCGCGCCAGATCCTGATGGAACGCTTCGCCGAGGACGCCGAACTGGTGGGCGCGCTGCGCGAACGGCTGTGGACCCACGCCCGCCTCAAATCCCGGGTGGTCGAGGGCAAGCAGAAGGAAGGCGTCAAGTATTCCGACTATTTCGACTGGTCGGAGCCCCTGCACAAGATCCCCTCGCACCGCGCCCTGGCCCTGTTCAGGGGCCGCAAGGAAGAGGTGCTGACCCTGGCCTTTTCGGTGGACGAGGCCGACGGCGGCCCCGGGCGCGCCGCGTTTGAAAACGCGGTGATGCACCGCTTCGCCCTGACCGACCAGGGCCGCGCCGCCGATGCCTGGCTCGCCGAAACCGGGCGCTGGACGTGGCGGGTCAAGATGGCCCCGGCGATCGAGCTCGACCTGATGGGGCGCCTGTTCGACGGCGCCGAGGAAGAAGCGATCCGGGTGTTCGCCAAGAACCTGCGCGACCTGCTGCTGGCGGCCCCGGCCGGGCAGCGCGCCACCTTGGCCCTTGATCCCGGGTATCGCACCGGCATCAAGGTCGCGGCCCTCGACGCCACCGGCAAGGTGCTGGAAACCCAGACCCTCTACCCCCACGAACCCCAACGCCAGTGGGACCGCAGCCTCGCCGCCCTCGAAGGCCTGTGCCGGCGCCATGATCTGGAACTGATCGCCATTGGCAACGGCACCGCCAGCCGCGAAACCGACCGCCTCGCCGCCGATCTGATCCGCAAGGCCCCCGATCTCAAGCTCACCAAGGTGGTGGTATCGGAAGCGGGGGCCTCGGTGTATTCGGCGTCGGAATTCGCGGCCCGCGAGTTTCCCGACCTGGATGTCAGCCTGCGCGGCGCGGTGTCGATCGGCCAGCGTCTGCAAGACCCCCTGGCCGCCCTGGTCAAGATCGACCCCAAGAGCATTGGTGTCGGCCAGTATCAGCACGACGTGAGCCAAGCCAAGCTGGCCCGCGCCCTGGATGGCGTGGTGGAAGACGCGGTGAACGCGGTGGGGGTGGAGGTCAACACCGCCTCGGTGCCGCTGCTGGCCCGGGTTTCGGGCCTGTCCGAAAGCCTCGCGCGCAACATCGTGGCCTGGCGCGATGCCAACGGCCCCTTCCGCCGCCGGGCCCAGTTGCGCGACGTGCCTCGCCTGGGCCCCAAGGCGTTTGAACAGGCGGCGGGCTTCCTGCGCATCAACGATGGCGAGGACCCCCTGGACCGCTCGGGCGTGCACCCGGATGCCTACCCGGTGGTGCGCCGGATCCTGGCCGCCACAGGGTTGTCGATCTCCGAGTTGATCGGCAATACCGCCGTGTTGCGCGACCTCGACCCCGCGCGCTTCACCGACGACACCTTCGGCCTGCCCACGGTCCAGGACATCTTGAAGGAACTGGAAAAACCCGGCCGCGACCCGCGCCCCGCCTTCCAGCTCGCCACCTTCAAGGAGGGCGTGGAAAGCATGACCGACCTGAAGCCGGGCATGATCCTGGAAGGGGTGGTGTCGAACGTGGCCAACTTCGGCGCCTTCGTCGATGTTGGCGTTCACCAGGATGGCCTGGTGCATGTGTCGGCCCTTGCCGATCGCTTCGTCAAGGACCCGCGCGAGGTGGTCAAGCCCGGCGATGTGGTCAAGGTCAAGGTGATGGAGGTGGACCTGGAGCGTAAGCGCATCGGGTTGTCCATGCGCCTGTCCGACGAACCGGGCCAGGACCGCAAGGCGCAAGGCCCCGACCGCCGCCCGACCGAACCCCGCCGCCCGGCCGCTGCCAAGCCCCGCCCGCAGCAGGCTCCGGGGGCCGGCGAAACCGCCCTGGGCTCGGCCCTGGCCGGAGCCCTGGCCCGCGCCGGCAAGGGGCCCCGTCGTTCGGGTTAAGGAAACAAGGCTGGGGAGGCGCGGCCTCCGTTTCACCATAAAGCGGACAGAATTTAACGTGGGGTCTGGGGAGGCCGCGCCTCCCCAGCCTTATCTCTTTTCTCTTTCATACGACCGGCGGGCCATAGCGGTTGGGGCCCGGGGTGCCGGGGCGCACGGTCCACAGCAGCAGCACCACCGTCCCCACCAGCGGGATCAGGCCGATCAAAACCCACCAGCCCGATGTGTCGATGTCGTGCAAACGGCGGATGGTGACGGCCAGCCCGGGCAAAAACAGGGCAAGCGCGCTCAAGAGCCCGAACACCCCGCCCCCCAATCCCTCATCCAGAATCCCGGCCACCAGGGCAACCCCGATGGTAAACAGCACCCACCACCAATATTCCGACCGCCCGGCCCGCCCCTGATCGTGGGCATACTGGGAAAAACACGAGCGAAGAGCCTGTTCAAAGGTCATGGAGGCGTCGCCTTGCGCAAGGGGGACATCAAGGTCAGGCGGCCGGCGGAGGTTCCTGGCACACATCAACCCAGGTGGCTTCGGTCAGAGCAGCCAGACGCTCGGGCGCCAGACGCACGGCGGCATTGATCGCGCCGGCCGCCGGCAACACCTCGTCGAAGGCCCGCAACGACACGTCGCAATACACCGGCAACGGGGTGGCCAGACCAAACGGACACACGCCCCCCACCGGATGGCCGGTCAGGGCCAGGGCCTCGTCGGGGCTCAGCATCGAGGTCCGCCCGCCAAACACCGCCTTGGCCTTGCGGTTGTCGAGCCGGGCATCGCCCCGGGCCACCAGCAGCAGCACCCGATCGCCCACCCGCAACGACAAGGTCTTGGCGATGCGCGCCGGCTCGACCCCATGCGCCTTGGCCGCCAAGTCAACGGTGGCGGTGCTGGTTTCCAGTTCAAGAACGCTTACGTCGGGCGCCTTCTCGGCGAAAAAGGCGCGCACCGAGTCCAGACTCATCGCTTCCCCCTTTCCGGGATGTTCATCACACCAAGCGTTTGACACGCGCGGATACTGTACCCCCCGCCCCCGGCCCGGCGAAAGGGCCGCAAGCCCGGGACCGCGATCCCCCGCTTCCCTGTTTGCCGTTGAGAGCCCGGGACAATCAGGATATATTTTAGATATGGTGCAACTGGCTAGTTATGATCTGGGTTCATTGGAAGCCCCTTCCCTTGAAGCACCCGTCGCCACAATGCAACGGGTGCTGACCTTGATTCATGACAAGGCACCCTCGGACGAAATCGACCCTGAATTAGCCGAGATGGAACACCGAGCTACCGCCTTCGGCATTGCATTCGAAGCCTGGGCTATGGGGATGGTGGAACAGGCCCTGTCGGCGGCCCGGGGAGGAGTTCCCCTGAAATCCGAGACCCTGCTTGCGAAATGGGAGGAACAGCACCGCTACGGCCTGACATTCAAGGCATTGCTCCAAACTGCACGGCGTTTGAAAAGCCTGAGCAAGGAACCCGCCTTGCGCGCAAGCCTGAAGCGCTTCGTTGACATCCTGGAAAAATTAAACAGTGGACAGCGGCAGATCGAAACACGGGTCAGGGAAGGACTCGCTTTTCTTGATACCATTGACCCGCTCGACGCCCCCGAACGCAAATCTCTTCTTTTGTACTTGGCCGCTTTGAAACGTCGAAACCTCCATCCCGAACCAACCGGTTTTTTCATGATGGACGGGGTTTCCACCCCGGTGATCAAGGCCTGCCCTCCGCCAGCCCTGGCCGAGGATCCGGCGTTGCTACTGCGCCTTGAAGACGACATTCACGACGAAATCGAAGCTCTGGCCCCTGGGCTGGTTGGGTTGACAGTCATCCGGTGGAATGATGCCAACCACGCCGAATGAAATGATAACTCTTGCCAGAAAGTTATCACGGCTGGAGGGGGAGGCCTGCCGCCGCGCCGCCTTGCATCAAGCCTACTACGGCGCTTACCACTTGGCATGCCACGAATTTGGCCTCGATCCAGCCTATGAGTATGCCTCGGCAACTCACAAAATTGTGATTGATGCTGTTAAATCAGCCCCGCCGGGGTCGCCACGAATGAACAGGCTTAAACGATATTTAAAAAAACTCCGAACACTACGCGTATTAGCCGATTATAATCTTAAAGAGAATATTTCAAAATCGGATGTCATGCTCGCCGTTGAAATGGCAGAGCAAATCCTCCACTCACCTGGACAACGGAACGACCAGAACGCCGGCATGGATGTTTAATAAGCCCCCTTTCACGGGAAAGGCGGGTGACCATCCAGGCTCGAACAACAGACTTCAATCCGTTTCTGTCCCTTGAAGAACCAGCCACGTGCCTTTCTCAAGCCGTCCCACGCGCTCGGGAGACGCCGGGAGGGGGGAAGCGGAGCGTGACGGCAAGGCCGCCCAGGGGCGAACGGCCCAGGTCGAGGGTGCCGGCATGCAAGGCCACCAGATCGTGCACGATCGCCAGCCCCAGGCCGTGGCCGGGCACGGTGTCGTCCAGGCGCGCCCCCCGGGTCAGGGCGCGGGCGTGGTCGTGATCGGCCAGGCCGGGCCCGTCGTCCTCAACCACGAGAACCAAGTCCCCCGCCTCCCCGGCCCAGGCCGCCCGCACCCGCACGCGGGTGTTGGCCCATTTGCAGGCGTTATCCATCAGGTTGCCCAGGATCTCCATCAGGTCGTCGGGATCGCCGGCGAAGAAGGCGCTTTCGTCGCCCTCCACCGTCACGTCAAGATCGCGGCGGTGCAAGGCGGCCAGGGGGGCCTGCAGGCGCCGCGCGGCGTCCAGCACCGCCACCCGCACCCCGCGCGCGCTGCCCGATCCGGTTTCGGCGCGGGCGCGGGCCAGATAGCGTTCCACCAGCCGGGTCATGGTCCGGGTTTCGGCCTGCACGGTCGCGGCCGGCACCGTCGGCCCCTCGCCGGCCGCCGCCGTCAGGATGGCGAGGGGCGTCTTCAGGCCATGGGCCAGGGCGCCCACGTGGGCGCGCGCACGCGCGATCAGGTCGGCATCGTGATCCAGCACGGCATTCAGGGCCCGCGCCAGGGGCGCCAGTTCGCCCGGCTGATCGGGAGACAGGCGGGCCTCGGGACGGGCGCGCAAGGCGTCCAGATCAGCGCCCAGCCGGCGCACCGGGCGCAGGCCAAAGGCAACCTGCAGCGTCACCGCGCCCAGCAGCCCCAGCGCCAGCCCGCCCAGGCACAAGGCCACCAGGGTGCGCAGGTGGCGGCTGTCCTGCTCCACCGTCTCGCGCTCGGCGGCGATCATGACGTGCACGGGCTCGGCCAGATCGGGCAGCAGGATATCGCGTTCCACCACCTGCACCAGCCGCCCGCCGGGGCCGTTCTCCTGGTGCACGTGCAACGCGCCGGCCGGAACCGGGGTTTGCGCGTTCAGGGTTTCGTCCCACAGCGAGCGCGAGCGCAGCAGGGTTTCGCCGTGCGCCACCTGCCAGTACCAGCCGGAAAAGGGCCGCTCGAACAACGGGTTGGAGAGGTCCCGCGTCATCACCAGATGCCCGTCCCGGGTATCGGTGGCCGCGATCAGGCTTTCCAGGTCCACCACCAGGCGGTCTTGGAAGGTGCGCTCCAGGGTTTCGTCGATCGCCCAGCCCAGCAGGACGTGGGTCGTGCCCACCGCCGCCAGCAGCCACAAGGCGCCGCCGCCCAGCAGCCGCGCCCGCAAGGACCAGGTCCGGCGCGCCCCCCCCTTTTTCATTCGCCTTCCCCGGCTTCCAGGCGATACCCCAGGCCGCGCACGGTGTGGATCAGGGCCACGCCCAGCTTGCGGCGCAAGCGCCCGATCAGCACATCAATGACATTGGAATCCAGGTCGAAGTCGCGGTCGTACACGTGCTCGATGATTTCGGTGCGGCTGACCGGACGCCCGGCGTGGTGCAGCAGGTACGACAGGATGCGCCCCTCCTGCGCGGTCAGATCAAGGGGGCGGCCCTCGACCCAGGCGCGCCCGCTCAGGGTGTCGTAGCGCAGGGGCCCCACCGTCAGCTCGGGCCCGCCATGCCCGGCGGATCGGCGGATCAGGGCCTTGAGGCGGTAGACCACCTCTTCCATTTCAAAGGGCTTGGCCATGAAATCGTCGGCGCCGGCCTCGAACCCCGCCACCTTTTCCGACCAGCCGCCGCGCGCGGTGAGGATCAGCACCGGCATGCGCCGTCCGTCGGCCCGCCAGCGGCGCAACACCCCCACCCCGTCCAGGCGGGGCAGGCCCAGGTCCAGCACCACCGCGTCGTAGGGCTCGGTATCGCCCAGGAAGTGGGCCTCCTCGCCATCGGCGGCATGATCCACCACGAAGCCGGCCCGGGTCAGAACCCGGGAAAGCGACTCGGCCAGGGCCGGCTCGTCCTCCACCAGCAGCACCCGCACGCTTCAGTCCCTTTCCTTGTCGTGATCGCGGTTCCGCTTGCCCTGGCGCCGCTCCAGGAGCGTGCCACTCTTGGCGTCGAAAATCAGGCGGGTGAGCGTGCCGTCTGGCCCCAGCAGGCGCAGGCGATAGAGCAGGCGGCCGTGATGGTGATCCAGTTCCGCCTCCAGGAACCGCCCGGCGTCGCGCACGGCCGGGTCTTGCATGATCCGGGCAAGCGGCACCGCCTCGCCCTTCAGCACCGCCGCCCGCGCCCGGTCCTGATCGTGGTCGTCGTCGTCATCGTCGTCGTCATGATCGTCGTCGTGATCGTCCCAGCGCTCACGGTCGGCGTGAAGGCTTGTCGCGGAGGGGTCCCGCCATCCGTTCCCGGCGATTTCGCGCGCCTTGTCCGCGCTCCCGGCCCGGGCGGGAAGCGCGCTGGCAAGGGCGAGGAGCACCAGGACAAGGGCGGTTGTTTTCATGCGTCCCACGCGGGACCTCCCTGCTTCGAGGACAGGCCCTCCCTCGTTGATCGTAAGGACTTTCGGGAAAAGCGGGCCGGCTTTCTCCCCGGGCAACCCTAGAAATCCCTCCATGAACCAAGAATGAACGCCCCCCTCACGACGGGTTCATGGCGGGGAGGCCATGATCCGGCCATCGACGAACACCAGCAAGAAAGGATCTTCGTCATGATCGGTAAAATCTTCGCCCAGGGCCTGATCGCCACCGCCGGAATCGGCGCCGCCGCCTGGGTCTGGGCCGCCGCCGCCTCTCCGGCCGGCGCCGCCTCCCCCGACGACACCGGGTACGCGCCGCCGGCCGCTGTTTCGGCGCCCGCCCCGGTGGTTCCGGCTGCTCCGGTCCAGGCGGCCCCGGCCCAGGGCAATGGCTACCTGCAAGGCGTCCCCGGCGCGGGCGGGCGCCTGGATCGCGATGACCGCTCCGGCCGGCACCACGAAGCCCGCTCGCGCCACGGCCATGGGCGCGACGATGACGACGACGACGACGATTGGGGCAACCAGGGCGTCACGGCGTCCTCGTGGGTCGGGGGGAACGGCCGATGAGCGCGCTTTCCCTGATCTCCCGTCATCCGGTGGCGACCTGGCGTCTGTGGCACGCGGGGTTGGTCGGTTCGGGCCTCGTGGCCTACGTCACCGCCGACGAGGACACCTACGCCTTGCACCAGTTCTCGGGCTATCTGTTCGCCGTCCTGGCGGTGGGGCGGCTGATCGTGGCCGCCGCGCCCGGGATCCGGGGCCCCTGGCGCCTGCCCCAGCCCGGAGGCAAGGCGGCCGCGCCCGCCCGTCTCACCCGGGGCGCCATGTTCCAGCGCGTCCGCCCGCTCATGACCGCCGTCCTGATCGGGGTGCTGCTGGCGGCGGGCCTGAGCGGCGTTGGCGCCGACTGGATCCACCGCCTGGAAAAACTGCACGAAGCGGTGGGTGAAGCAACGCCCTGGGTTGTTCTGGCCCATGTCGCCGTCGTCGTGGCCCTGCTCGCCCGCCTGCCCCAGGGTTTGCGCCGGATGGCAACGCCCCAGCGCGCCCTGTCCGCCCTTGCGGCCGCCGGCCTCCTTGCCACGCTGATGGGCGCCGCCCCGCCGGCCCGGGCCGCCGACCCCCAGCAGGCGTTGCTGGGTGTGTTCACCGAGCGGGCCAAGGCCGCCACCCCGGGCTTTGCCGGGTTCGACCCCAAGCGGGGCGAGGCATTGTTCCTGTCGCGCAACACGGCCAACCCGGAACTGCCCTCGTGCGCGAGCTGCCACACCCAGGACCCGCGCGCCTCGGGCCGCCACGCCAAGACCGGCCGCGCGATCGACCCCATGGCGCCGTCCGTGAACCGCGAGCGTTTCACCGATCTGGCGCAGGTGGACAAGCGCCTGGGACGTGACTGCGAAACCGTGCTGGGTCGTGCCTGCACCCCCCTGGAGCAAGGCGACTTCGTGGCCTTCATGCTCAGCCGCTGATGGCTTGTTTCCCTCCTGATGCCTGCCCCCCGCCTCGCTTCGCCCTTTGACTGCCCGCGAGGGCGAAGCCCTTTTCCTTGCCCCTGCCCCTTCCAACCATGGAGACTTCCCATGCTTCGAGCCTGTCTTGGCGCCGCTTTCCTGGTCGCCGTTCATGCCGGATCGGCCTGGGCCGATCAGGACTGGGTGCCCCCCGTCACCGATCCGGCCACGCTCAAGGAATGTGGCGAGTGCCACATGGCGTTCCAGCCGGCGTTCCTGCCAGCCCGTTCCTGGGACAAGATGATGGACACCCTCGACGATCACTTCGGCGACAACGCCAGCTTGCCCGCCGACACCACGGCGGCCATTCGCGCCTACCTGACGGCCAACGCCGGCGATGTCCGCCCGCAGGGGCTGGCGCGCTCCTTCATGGCCTGGGTCGAACCCGGCGGCGCGCCCCAGCGTCTGACCGAAAACCCCGATTTCCGGCGCGAGCACCGAAAGATCACGGCCCAGAAGCTGCAACGCTCGGGCGCGCTCAGCATCGTCAACTGCCCGGCCTGCCACCAGGGCGCGGATCGCGGCTGGTACGACGACGATTAAGGGCTGAGCGGTGCCCTCAAACCCCGGCCGGGCGCTTCAGGGGCGGGGCCATGAACTCGGGGCCGATCGGGGTGGGCACGTGGCGGGCCAGAAGAGCGTCGATCGCCTGGCGGCTTTCGCCATCCAGATGCCAGCCGTCGATTTCGGCCAGGGCGTCCAGGTGCTCGGGACGACGCGCCCCCCACAGCGCCACGGTGGGCCCCTGGTCCAGCACCCAGCGCACGGCGAGGGCCAGCACGCTTTTGCCGAAGCGCTCGCGGGCCAGGGTCGCCAGCGCCTCGACCGCCGCCAGGTAGGCGGGGAACGTGTCGCCCTGGAACTTGGGATCGGACCGGCGCAGGTCGTCGCCCGAAAACGTCTGCCCCGGGCGCATGCGTCCCGACAGCAGGCCCCGGCACAAGGCGCCATAGCACAACAAGGTCAGGCCGGTTTCACGGGCATGGGGCAGCACGTCGGCCTCGATCCCCCGTTCGAACAGGTTGTAGGGCGGCTGGGCGGTATCGAGGGAGGCAACGGCGCGAAACGCCTCCATCTGGGCCACGCTGTAGTTGCTCACCCCGATCGCCCGAATCTTGCCTTCCCGACGCAGGTCCTCCAGGACGCGGGCGGTTTCGGCGATGTCGCTTTCCAGGTCCGGCCAATGGATCTGGTAGAGGTCGATATGATCGGTGCGCAAGCGACGCAACGAGTCCTCGATTTCGGCGCGCAGGCGCTGGGGGCGGCTGTCGCGGAACACGGCGCCGTCTTGCCAGTTCAGCCCCGCCTTGGTGGCGATCACCACCCGCTCGCGCATCCCCCCCTCGGCCAGGGCCTTGCCCACGATTTCCTCGGACCGGCCGAAGCCATACACCGGCGCGGTGTCGATCAGGCTCACGCCCTGGTCCACGGCCCGGCGCACGGTGGCGATCGCGGCGGCCTCGTCGGTGCCCCCCCACATCCAGCCGCCAATCGCCCAGGTTCCAAGACCGATCCGCGAGGCCTGGACCCCCGAGCGTCCAAGGGTGATCTGCTCCATTGGGAAACTCCTTGAGCATCTGGCGAAGAGACAACAGGCGAAAAAACCGCCCTCAAGGTGGGAACCCCGGGCGTCGGGATCAAGCGCGGCTGGCTTCCGGTGCCCGATCCCGACCGGACCAAGCCCCCTTGTGTTCCCGGGCCCGGGCAGGCACCATGCCTTTTGTTGAAGAGTTGTCCTCGCGGAGGAACCGCATGCCGATGGCGCGCCCCCTTGCCTCCCCCTTGATTTCGGTTTGCTATGGCCTCGCGGCCCTGGCCGGCGCGGCCGGTCTGGGCGCGTGCCAGCCCACCGTGCGCATTGAAGCGCCCCAGGAGCCGATCCGGATCGATCTGAACGTGCGCATCGAGCAAGACGTGCGCATCCGCCTTGAACAAAGCGTGGAAGAACTGCACAAGAACAACCCGGGCCTTTTCTAGTCCGAGGTTCCTTCACGCCCTGGTCCAGGAGCCCTTCCCATGCGTCATGATCTTCCGCCGTCCCTGGTCTCTTCCCGACGACGCGGCCCGGCGTTGCGGATTTCGTGCGCCGCAAGCGCCGTGCTGGCGGGCGCCGTTGCCCTGGCGCCGATGGCCCAGGCCCTGGACCTGGACGGCGCGCGCAACCAGGGCCTGGTGTGCGAAGCCCCCGATGGCCTGGTGCGCGCCCTCGCGCCCTCGCCCGAGGTCAAGGCCCTGGTCGCCGACACCAATGCCCGGCGCATGCAGGCCTACCAGGCTTCGGCCCAAACGCAAAACGTGCCGGTCAACCAGGTGCAGGCGGTCAGTGGCGGCTTGTTGCGCCAGAAGCACCCCGCCTGCCCCTGAGGCTACGAAAACCGGGGCGCCCGCCCCCACGCGGGCGTGGGCAGCCGCGCCCCCGGCCGACGGGCGGCGCGGGGCGGTGCTTCGGCGGCCAGGGGCTGGGTCGCGTGCACGAAGCGCTCGCGAAACAAGAACCCCTGCACCAGATCGAACCCGGCTTGAACCGCCAGCCGCTGATGCTCGGGGGTTTCCACCCCTTCCAACACCGATCGCTTGCCGCTTTGACGCGCGTAGGACAGCAGCGCGGCCAGCAAGGCCGGATCGTGCCCGGGATCGTTCTGGTCCCAGGTGGTGATCCAGGAACGATCAAACTTCAGGTACGCAACCCGCGACACCTGGGGCAGCGACAGGAAGGCCCCGGCCGCCCCGATATCGTCCAGGGCCAGGGTGATGCCGCGCCCGGCCAGATCCCGGGTCACCTGATCCACGACCGTCGCATGGGTTGTGTCGGTGTTTTCGATCAGTTCGACCACCACGCCCGGCCGAGGCGCCAGCACGCGTTCCAGTTCGTCCAGGCGGGCCGACAAGGCGTCGCTACCCGCCTCGGCCAGCCCGCACGGATCCACGTTCACGAACACCAGGCCATCGGCGGGGGCATGGGCGATCTGAAGGCGCTTCAAGGTCAGTTCGGCGACCCACAATCCGCCGGCGCCGGTTCCATGCAGGGCCTGAAACACCCGATCCGGCGGGATCTGCCGGCCCTGGGCATCCTGGAAGCGGGCCAGGGCCTCGTAGCCCACCAAGCCGCCGTCGCGCGCCTCGATCAGGGGCTGGTATTCAACGCCAACGCGGTCGATTGCGTACAACTCCCGGATCGTGTGGATCCATCCCGGATCCTGGGAGCGCGGACGCAGCACCCGAAGCGTGCTCATGGTGTATCCTCCCGTGCGGGACGGGCCGTCCCGGAACGATTGGCGTTGGGACCATACAAGGTTGCGTGCCAGTACGCCGCGCCCATCAGGGCGATGCCGGCCCCCAGGTGAACCTTGCGCGTCAGGTCGCTGGAATGACGGCGCCCACCCGCCAGCACGGTCCCGGTGTAGACCAGAAGCCCCAGCGTCACCACCATCGCGTTCTTGGCGGCGGTCCGTTCGCGCTTGATCGCCTTGCCCCGCACGGCCGCCGGGCTTTTGGCGGGCGCGGCGGGCGTGGTTTGGGTGGTGTTCGTCCGGGCCGGGGCGCGAGACAAGGGAACGGGAACGGTCATGGGTGCATCTCCAAACGGCCCAGGCTGACGGATTTCGACGACATCGACACGGGCACGGCACCGCCTTCCCACCCCAGCCCGGCAACCAGGGGCGTGGCGCGTTCGAACTCCCGGCGCAGGCCCACCAGCACCGGGTCGTCGGGATGCGCGGCGATGCGGCCCGCCATGGCCCAGGCGGTTTTCGGGCTCACCCCGGTCGCCCGATGAATGCGCCGCGCCAGATCCGCCCCCGGCGCCGTGACCGCCAGCCACAACGCCAGCAGCCAGCGGCCTTCCGAGACGTTGGAGCGTTCCAGCACCGTGCCCCGGCGCACCGAGTACTGCTTGCGGCAACGGGCGCATTTGAAGCGCACCCCGGGCGAACCCGGCCCGGCCAGACGGTAGCTGTGACGAAAGCCGCAGTGGGGACAAAGCGGCCGTCCGCGCGGCCAGCGCAGGGTTTCCAGGAGGGCCTGGGCGGCCTGGGCGTCGCTCAGCAGGGTTTCCCTGGTCAGCGGGGCCGGGTCGGAAGAAGGAAGAGTCATGCCTCGGGGTCTTTCCATCTGCGTCGCGGGAGATCCGGCAAACGCTTACTTTCCGTAGGGTATTGCGGTTACGAGGCACTCGCAACATCAATGCGCAATTGCACCTTACTTTCACCCAGCCCCAAGACACGCCCTAACCCCTGGCGCCGCTGGGACTTCGGGCCCTTCGGGTCGTTGGCAGGCCCCTTAACAAATGGGTTATCAAGCTTCCGTTTCCACCCGTTCCCTTTCGGTTCGCGGGCGCTTTTGGATAGAATTTTTTTCTAGAACTTAGATCTATTACCAGGACTATGGGTTATCAAACGACCCGCCGCGCGGGATGGGGGGTTGCCGGGAAGTCGCGAATGCGTATCATTCGGACCCAAGATGTCCTGATCGCCCTGGAGGCCGCTCATGTCCTACGTGCATCATGTTCCGGGTCGTCTTCGCGTGAAGAACCGGGCTTTTGGATCCGACGAGCCCACCCGGCGGCTGTGCCGGTCCCTGGCCGCCTGCCCCGGCGTGAACGAGGTGACCTTGAACCCGCGCTCGCACAGTCTGATCGTGTTGTTTGATCCGCAAAGGGTGTCGGGCGACGACATCCTGGCCCAGGTGGACGCGCTGCAAGAGACCCAGGAGTCTCCCGCCCCGTTCCTGTCCTCCCTTCCCCTGGCGGTGCTTCCCTCGGCGTCGGGCCTGGCGCTGGCCCCCCTGGCCGGCAGCCTTGCGACCACGGTGGGCAGTGCCCTGGGCAAGGCGTTGTTTGGCGCCTTGCTACGGACCAGCGTGGAACGGGGCGTGGCCTCGCTGGTCGCGGCGGCGATCCGCTAGAGTAATCCGAGATCAGGTTGGGCCATTTCTTGGCCCAACCCAGCCTCGAACTTACTCTAAAATTTATGGAATCAGACTGAAACTGGGCCAAGTTGGCTCAAGGTGATCCAGTTCCAGTCCAGGGCATTTTCAGCCGAAATGGCACCGTTTCGGCGGTTCGAAAATGCGAAACATCAAAAAATTAGAGCGCATTCGCTGATCCGTTTTGATCGGAATGCGCTCTGGTTCGAAAAAAGCGGTGCCGGTTGTTCCCTGACGGACGCCCAACGCCGCGCGTTGACTTCTCTCCTGATCCTGCCCTCCCGGTGCTTCCCCCCAGGCCTCCGGCCCCGGGGAAAGCACCGGGCTTTATTCTTCATGCCTGGGGTTCGTCAGGGAAAAGGGGGCGCCGCTTTTCCCGAAAAGACAAACGCACACAAAGGGATCCAGGGTCTGTTCGCGTCAACGTGAAACGGACGGACCCTAGCGGGCCAGCGGGGTGGCCCCTCCCATGAGCGGAACGCCGGTGGCGGGAACATTGGCCATGGCCTCCAGGGTCCACAGGGCGCCGCTTCGCGACAGGTTCAGGCCCCGGCTTTGCAACAGGCGCTGCAACTCATCCATCGACCCCGACCACGGCAGAAGAATCTGGGCCTGATCGCGGGTCACCGCCTGCAACGACAAGGCGCCCACCCCGGGCAGGCCCTGCAGGCGGCGGCGGATGTCCACCCACTGCGCCAGGGACTGGTAGCGGACCAGGACCACGGCCGGGGTCCCGGCTCCGCTCGCGGGCGACGCCACGGCCGGGGAAGGCGCGGAGGCGGCGCCGGTCAATCCCACGGGACCCGTCGCCGGCGCGGGGGCCCCCATGCCCGAAGCCGGATCGCCCGGTGCCGGGGCGGCTCCCACCTGCCAGCCGCCCAGGCCGGCAGCGGCCTCGGGGGCCGGGGTCACCTGGGGCGCGAGGGAAGCCGTGGGCATCCCCGACGGCGCGCCAAAGGCCGCGATGCCCGGGGTCGCCGACGCCCCCGCCCCCGCCCCCGCCGACGAAGCCGAAGCCGGGCCAGCCGACAGCGCCTTCCATCCGTCGTCCAGGGCCGCGCGCATTTTCGTCACCGCCTGATCGAACGCCTTGGGGTCGGCGGGCAC
This sequence comes from Pararhodospirillum oryzae, assembly GCF_007992075.1. Lineage (GTDB taxonomy): Bacteria > Pseudomonadota > Alphaproteobacteria > Rhodospirillales > Rhodospirillaceae > Pararhodospirillum > Pararhodospirillum oryzae. Next base: position 58,917 of record NZ_BJZO01000002.1, on the reverse strand, counting down.
CGTGAAGGGCTTGAGCCCCGCGAACACACCCGCCGCGCGCGGCGTCACGGTCAGGCCGGTCTGGGGCGTGCCGGTGACGGTCACGATCAGGGCGTCGGGCGCGCCGTTGCGCGAGGCCAGGCGTCCGGCGGCGGTGGTATCCCCGGCCAGGGCCTTGGGGCCGTCGATCACCGCCACGTCCTCGATATCGCCCAGGGCCAGGACAACGGGCACCAGCCCCTCGCGCAAGGTCCCCACCCGGTTCCAGGCCGCCGCCCAGGGGTTGGTCTCCTCCCACAGCAGGGGCTGGGACGAGGGGCTTTCCTGGTACACGGGCAAGACCAGCACCGGGGCCTCGCGGCCCGAGGCATGGCCCAGGCCGGCCGAGGCCAGCAACTGGTCCACCCGGGCCGCGTTGAAGCGCGCGGTCAAGGTGGCCAGGTAGCGCTTGGCCGTGGTGCGTTCGTTGGCCAGGCTGAAGTCAACCACCATGGAATCGGCCTTGGCCGCGTCGACCGAGGGCAGGCGCCCCTGGTCGGCCGGGCTGACCAGGGACTGCAGCAAGGCGCGCAGGGCCTTGACTTGGCCCTCGTCGATGGCCTTCTGGCGCGCCTGGACCGGGCTCGCGCCCGAAACGTCAACCTCGACGGGGGGGGCGGTGTAGGCGTCGCGTGCCTGAACCGCCCCGGGCAGACCCGTCACGGCCAGCCCCAGCACCATGAGGAGCCCAAGGACCGGACGCAGGATTGCATTGCTGGGCGCATGCGCTATGGTCCAGGGGAGTCGGAGCGCGGTGGGCGAACGCCCGCCGGCGCCCAAACCCGGGATCAAAGCGATCAACGAGGCTGCCATTTCCACTTCCCATTCCGATGCCGGCGCCCACGCGTCCGGCCTGACCTACAAGGATGCCGGTGTTGACATAGACAGCGGCAATGCCCTTGTGCAAGCCATCAAACCCCATGCCGCCTCGACGGCGCGGTCCGGAGCCGACGCGGCCCTCGGGGGTTTTGGTGCTGTCTTCGACCTGGCGGCGGCAGGATACCACGATCCGCTGCTGGTCACCGCCACCGATGGCGTCGGAACCAAGCTGAAGATCGCGCTTGAATCCGGCCGTCACGACACGGTGGGCATCGATCTGGTGGCCATGTGCGTCAATGATCTGATCGTCCAGGGCGCCGAGCCCTTGATGTTCCTGGATTATTACGCCACCGGCCGCCTGGAGGTCGAGGTGGCCGCCGCCGTGGTCAAGGGCATCGCCGCCGGCTGTCGCGAATCGGGCTGTGCCCTGGTCGGGGGCGAGACCGCCGAAATGCCCGGTCTGTACCGGGAAGGCGACTATGACCTGGCCGGATTCGCGGTCGGCGCGGTCGAACGCTCGGCCCTGCTCACCGGCGCCCTGGTCAGCCCCGGCGACCGCCTTCTGGGCCTGGCCAGCAGCGGCGTTCATTCCAACGGCTTTTCCCTGGTGCGCCGGGTGGTGGCCCAGGAAGGACTCGCCTGGGAGTCGCCCGCGCCCTTTGCCCCCGGCCAGACCCTGGCCGAGGCCCTGCTCACCCCCACCCGCCTGTACGTGCGTTCGTGCCTCGCGGTGCACCGGGCCGGCCTCGCCCACGCCTTCGCCCACATCACCGGCGGCGGCTTCTGGGAGAACATCCCGCGCGTGCTGCCCGCGTCGTGCGCCGTCCGGCTTGATGCCCGCGCCTGGACCATGCCGCCGGTCTTCCGCTGGCTGGCCCGGGCGGGTGCCATTGCCCCGGCCGAAATGGCCCGCACCTTCAACTGCGGCGTGGGCATGGTGGTGGTGGTTCCGGCCGCGCGCGTCGATGAAGCCCGCGCCGTGCTGAGCGACGCCGGGGAAACGGTCTTCGACCTGGGCACCGTGGTGCCCCGCGCCAGCGCCGACGCGCCCCAGGTGGCGATCGAGGCCCTGGCGGAGGCGTTCGCATGACCGGCCCTTCCAAGCCGGCGCGGGTCGCGGTGCTGATCAGCGGTCGGGGCAGCAACATGGAAGCCCTGATCGAGGCCTGCGCCACGCCCGGCTTTCCCGCCACCTTGGTGTCGGTGGTGTCCAACCGTCCCGAGGCGCCGGGGCTGGCCAAGGCCCGGGCGGCCGGGCTTTCGACCACGGTGATCGATCACCGCGCCCATGCCGACCGCCCCGCCTTCGAGGAGGCCCTTCACGCCCACCTGGTGGACGTGGGGGCCGAGCTGGTGTGCCTGGCCGGGTTCATGCGCCTGCTCACCGCCGGATTCGTGGAACGCTGGCAAGACCGGATGCTGAACATTCATCCGTCGTTGCTGCCGTCGTTCAAGGGCCTGCACACCCATGAGCGCGCGCTGGAAGCCGGCGTGCGCGTGCATGGCTGCACGGTCCACCTGGTGCGTCCCGACATGGACAACGGCCCGATCCTGGCCCAGGCCGCGCTCGCGATCGCGCCCGACGACACCCCCGACTCCCTGGCGGCGCGGGTGCTGACCCTGGAACACCGGATCTATCCCCTGGCCTTGCGCCTGATGGCCGAGGGACGGGTGCGGGTGGTGGACGGCCGCGCCCTGGTGGACGGCGCCGCTTCCCCCGCCACCACCTTGATCAATCCACGAGACGAGGCCTGAGGGGCGGTCCGGCGCGCGGAGGGGGCAAGGCTTCCCCCGCGCGGTGTCCGGTCCGGCACGGCCCCGGAAAAGCCCGGCGGCCGCGAACACCCGACAAAAGAGCTCAGCGCCGGCGGGCGTCGGCGGTGCCCTGGCGGGCCAGGGCGTCGGCGCGTTCGTTTTCCGGATGGCCGGCGTGGCCGCGCACCCATTGCCATTCCACCTTGTGGGCGCCCAGGGCCGCGTCCAGGCGCTGCCACAGGTCCACGTTCTTGACCGGCTTGCGCGCGGCCGTCATCCAGCCGTTGCGCTTCCAGCCCTTGATCCAGCCGGTGATGCCATCGTGGACATAGCGGCTGTCGGTATGGATGCGCACCCGCACCGGCCGGCGCAGGGCTTCGAGGCCCTGGATCACCGCCATCAGTTCCATGCGGTTGTTGGTGGTGTCGGGTTCGCCCCCCCACAGTTCCTTTTCATGGGCACCCGAGCGCAGCAGCACCCCCCACCCGCCAGGCCCCGGATTGCCCGAGCACGCGCCGTCGGTGAACATCTCGACCATGGACGCCGACGAAGGGGCGTCGATCATGGCCGCCGGGGCCGCCGTTTCCCCGGGGCCTGCTTCCGGCCCGCTCATCGCGTCACCCCATAGGCGCCGGCCCCGCCAATCGCCTGATGGAAGCGGAGCTTGTGCACGTATTCCTGCGGATCCTTGGGCCGGACCAGGGCCCCGGGCGGGGTGTGCAGCCAGTCGTACAGGCGCGTGAGCAGGAATCGCAGCGCGGCGCCCCGGGCCAGAAGCGGCAGGGCCGCGAACTCGGCATCGGAAAGGGGACGGTGCTTCTGATAGCGGCTGATCATGTGATGCGCCTTGGTGGCGTTGAACTCGCGCTCGCCCTCGAAACACCAGGCGTTCAGGCACACGGCCAGATCGTAGGCGAGGAAATCGTTGCAGGCGAAATAGAAATCGATCACCCCCGACAGCGTGCCATCGAGAAAGAACACGTTGTCGGGAAACAGGTCGGCGTGAATGACCCCGGCCGGAAGACCGGCCGGCCAATGGGCATCAAGGAACGCAAGCTCGGTTTCCACCAGCGCCCGCAGCCCCGGGATCACGCCGTCGGCCGCTTCGCGCACTGCCTCGAACAGGCCATGCCAGCCAGCCAGCGCCAGGCTGTTCGCGCGCCTGAGCGGATAGTCCAGGCCCGCCAGGTGCAGGCGGGCCAGGGCATCGCCCAGTTGCGCGCAATGCGAAACCTCGGGCCGGCGCGCCCACGCCCCTTCCAGGAAGGTGACCAGGGCGGCCGGGCGCCCGCCCAGGGTGCGCAAGGGCTCGCCGTCGCGGCCGGGCACCGGTTGCGGGCAGGGCAGGCCCCGCGCCGCGAGGTGGCGCAGCAGGCCCAGGAAAAAGGGAAGATCGGCCGGATCCACCCGACGCTCGTACAGCGTCAGGATGTAGGGGGCCTGATCGGTGATCAGCAGATAGTTGGAGTTTTCGACCCCCTCGGCGATGCCCTTGAGGACACGCAGACGGCCGATGTCGTAATCCGCCAGGAAGGCGGAAACGTCATCGTCGAAAACCTCGGTGTAGACGGCCATGGGGCGACTCGACGCCTGATGAGAAGAACCGGGAACGAAAGGGAAGGCGATCGTGTAACAGGTTCCGGGGGCCCTGGGAACCCGCGTTGCCCCTGGGCCCCGATTGCGCTATCCCAAAGGCATGCGTTTCCTTTTCCCGTATCAGCGGACCCCGTCCCATGGCTTCCCTCGCTTTCTTGCGTACCGCGCCCGCCCTCGCGCTTCTGGGCGCCGCCTGTGCCCTGACGGGATGTCAGGCTTTTTCGCGCGAAGATCCAAGGCCCTGCCCCCAGGTGCGCATTGATGCCGCCACGGCCGAGATGACCCGCTTCCGGCCCGGGCCCGGGCGCGACATCACCGACATTGAGCTGACCGGCCGCGTCACCGGCTACGAGGGCACCTGCTCTTACGACAAAACCGGGGTCACGGTGGAAATGGTGCTGTCGTTCGCGATCGGGCTGGGGCCGGCCGCCAGCTCGCGCGATACCCGCTTTGACTATTTCGTCGCCCTTCCCAACTTCTATCCCCAGCCCGCCGCCAAGCAAACCTACGAGGTGGCCACGACCTTCCCGCCCAACGTGGACCGGGTGGTGGTGCGCGACGAAAAGGTTCGGGTGCGCATTCCCCTGGACGCCGGAGCCAGCGCCGCCGACCAGGACGTTTACGTGGGCTTCCAGCTGACAGGCGAGCAACTGGACTACAACCGCAGCCGCCGGCCGGGCACGCCCAGCTAGAAAACAAAAAACGCTCCAAGGTCCGCTTGCTCGCAGGGGATCGGGCAGACCGTGGAGCTTTTTTGAGATATCCTCTTTTTTCCTTGGGGGAAATCGAGGGCTCTCCTTTCCCTGACCGATGCCAGGGACAACAGGTATTCCCCTTTCGCTCCGGCCTGGCCCGCGCACGCCGTCCGAAGCGAAAGGGTCCCGGGGCCGAGAGCCGCCCCCTCCCGACAAAGGGCCCTTGCCATGGTTGTGCCCGTTCCCACCGATCTTGACGCCTATTGGATGCCGTTCACCGCCAACCGCCAGTTCAAGAAGGCGCCGCGCCTGCTGGTCGGGGCCGACCGGCTGTATTACACCACCCACGACGGCCGCCAGGTGATGGACACCATTTCCGGCCTGTGGTGCGTGAACGCCGGCCACAACCGGCCGCGCATCGTCGAGGCCATCCGCCGCCAGGTGGGCGAGATGGACTACGCCCCCCCCTTCCAGATGGCCCATCCCCAGGTCTTCGAGCTGGCCACCCGGCTGGCCGGCCTGTTTCCCGACGGGCTGGAGCATGTGTTCTTCACCAATTCGGGATCCGAATCGGTTGAAACCGCGCTCAAGATCGCGCTGGCCGCCCACCGTGCCCGGGGCGAGCCCGGACGCTTCCGGCTGATCGGACGCGAGCGGGGCTATCACGGCGTCAACTTCGGCGGCCTGTCGGTGGGGGGCATCGGCGCCAACCGCAAGGCCTTTGGCCCGCTGCTGCCCGGGGTCGATCACCTGCGCCATACCCACGCCCCGGAGCGCAACGCCTTTTCGCGCGGCCTGCCCGAGCACGGCGCCGAGTTCGCCGACGATCTGGAACGCCTGATCGCCCTGCACGATCCCTCGACCATCGCCGCCGTGATCGTCGAGCCGGTGGCGGGCTCGACCGGGGTGCTGCTGCCGCCGCGCGGCTATCTGGAACGCCTGCGCGCGCTGTGCACCCGCCACGGCATTTTCTTGATTTTCGACGAGGTGATCACCGGGTTCGGCCGCCTGGGGGCGCCGTTCGCGACCCATGCCTTTGGCGTCACCCCCGACCTGGTGACGGTGGCCAAGGGCCTGACCAACGGCGTGGTGCCCATGGGGGCGGTGATCGCGAGCCGGGGCATTCACGACGCCTTCATGAATGGCCCCGGGGAAGGAATCGAGTTCTTCCACGGCTACACCTATTCGGGCAATCCGATCGCCACCGCCGCCGCGCTCGCCACCTTGGACACCTATGCCGAGGAAGGCCTGTTGACCCGGGGCCCCGAGCTGGCGGGCTTCTGGGAAGACAGCCTGCACGCCCTGCGCGGCCTGCCCCATGTCATCGACATCCGCAACTATGGCCTGGTGGGCGCCATCGAGCTGGACCCCATTCCCGGCCAGCCGACCCAGCGCGCGACCCAGGCGTTCTTGAAAGCCTACGAGGCCGGTTTCCTGATCCGCACCACGGGCGACACCATCGCCCTGGCCCCGCCGCTGATCGCCGAACGCGAGGACCTCGCCCGTCTGGTCGAGGGACTGGCCACCATCCTGCGCACCCTCGATTAGAGTTCCGTCCGTTTCCCGTTGAAGCGGACAGACTCCGGATCCCCTTGTTTGAGTTTGTCTCTTCGGGAAAAGCGGTTTCCACTTTTCCCTGACAAGCTCAAACACACCCGCGCCGGACCGCCCCGCCCTGCTTCCAGCCGGGGCCTTCGTCGCAAGGCCCCGGTGCCTTTCGTCCGGCCCGAACAGGGGATGGGGACGCCCGCCCGCCGTCTCGTCTTGCTTTTGCTCTTGCCCGGGGAGTTTCCCTCTTCATGCGCCCAGCCTTGCTTCTTCCCACCGTTGGCGGCCCCGTGCTGGTCGGCGTCCTGTTCATCGCCCTGTGGGCGTGGCTGGGCCGGCCGATCGCGATGCCCGACATTCCCGACGGACACCTGCAATGCCTGTCCTACGCGCCCTCCAACGGCAACACGGCGCCCCAGGACAAGGGCTTCACCCTGCCGCCCGGCGCCATCGCCGCCGACATGGCCCACCTGCGCACCATGACCGACTGCATCCGCATTTACTCGTCGGTCGGCCACGAGGGCGAGGCGATTCCGGCCGCCCAGGCGGCGGGGCTCAAGGTTCTGGTGGGGATGTGGATCGGCGCCGACGACAAGCGCAACGCCAAGGAGATCGACGCCGCCCTGGCCCTGGCCCACGCCCATCCCGACGCCGTCAAGGCGCTGGTGGTGGGCAACGAAGTCTTGCTGCGCCGGGAAATGACCGGGGAGCAGCTGGCCGACATCATTCGCTCGGTCAAGGCGCGGACCACGCTGCCCGTCACCTACGCCGACATCTATGAATTCTGGCGGCGCAACCCGGTGGTCGCCGACGCGGTCGACCTGATGACCATCCACGTGCTGCCCTACTGGGACGACCCCACGCCGGTGAGCATCGACAAGGTGCAGGCCCACGTGCGCACCATCATCGACACCGCGCGGGCAACCTTCCCCGGCAAGCCGTTGCAGATTGGCGAAATCGGCTGGCCCAGCGCCGGACGCACCCGGGGCGAGGCCGCGCCGACCCTGGTCAACGAGGCCCGGTTCCTGCGCGAATTCGCCCAGCAGGCCGACGCCCTGGGGGTACCCTACAACGTGATCGAGGGCATTGATCAGCCCTGGAAGCGTGGGCCCGAGGGTACGGTGGGCGGATTCTGGGGGGTCCTGGACGCCAGCCGGGCTCCCAAGTTCCCGTTGCAGGGCCCCGTGCGCGAATGGTCGCACTGGGGCACCGGCGCGGCCGCCGCCCTGGCCGGCCTCGCCCTCGCGCTGATCCTCGCTCCGGCCGGGGCCGTTTCGCCCCTGGGTCAGGCGCGGACCACCGGCCTTGCCCTGGTGGGCGCCGCCACCGGATCGGTGGCGTGGGCCTTCGGCGCCCAGGCCCTGGATTTCGCCATGGGGCCGATGATCACCGCCTGGGGGCTTTACCTGTGGCTGCTGGCCGGAGCCGGTGGCGTGGTGCTGGCCCGGGCCTGCGCCGGCCTGCCCGCCCTGCCCCCGCGCCTCGCCTTGATCTGGCGCTGGCTGGTGCTGGCCCCGGCCACCTACGCCGCCCTGGCGATGGCCGCCGACGGCCGCCACCGGGACTTTCTCACCTTGGCGTTCGTGCTCCCCATGCTCAGCCTCGCCTGGCCCCGGGCGGCCGGCGGACAACCGGGGGACCGCCCCGCGAGCGCGGCGGCCGAGGCCTGGATGGGCCTGGTGATCCTGGTTTGTGGCCCGCTGACCATCGACTCGATGCTGAACACCGAGTCCCAGGCCTGGGCCGTGGTCTGCCTGGGGCTGGCGTTTGCGTGCCGCGAGGCGATCTCGGCCGAACTGGCCTTCCTGCGCGGGCGTCTGTTCCCGGCCCGCCCCCAGGGCTGACGCCGGGTTCGTGTCCTTACGCTCCGGGGGGAGGCGCCTCCCCCCGGGCCTGCCCTCAGGCCGTGGCGTCCCGGTTGCGGTACAAAGCCAGGACCAGCCCGGCCGCGACCAGGGCGGCGGTGGAGGCGGTGGCGTTGTAAAGCACGATCCCGACCCCGCCCACCGCCAGGGCCGCCAGCGCCAGCGCGGTGGGATCGCCCCGGCGCAGATGGCGCCCCCAGGCCAGCAAGGCCAGCAGCAGCGCGGCCAGGCCGATCATCTTCCATTCCGTGAGCATGATCAGGCCCCGCCGGGGGCCACACCACCACGGCCCCGCCGCCTGACACGCGGCTCCCATGGCTTCGGGTTCGACAAGATCGTAGCGCAGGCGCGTGGCGATCACCGCCGCGACACCGGCCAGAACGACGCCGGGCAAGGGCTGCGCGGCGCGCAGGGTGCGAAGGGAAATCATGGGTCCGATCATCCGGTGTTGGGAAAAACAGGCCGACGAGAATGACAACGATCGAAGGTGCCGGGACTGGAACAGGATCGTCAACCACCTCGCGGCGCGAAGCAGCGCGCGTTTCCCCACAAAGAGCGGGAAAAGGAAGGAAGAGACTGTTGTAAAATGGCACCATGGTGCCAAAAAAGCACGATTGGGATCCTCGTTTTCCCGTGTCCCCTGGACTCCGAGGGGGTGGGTCCCCATTGTTGCAAGAGTGGAGCAACCGCTTCCGGCTCGCACCGGGAAGCGAGACAACACCGCGCCGGCGGATACCCCGCACCCCCGTGGTCGTGGGCGAAAGGGTGTCTGTATTTCGGAGGCTTTCCATGTGGTTCGGTCGCCAGTCTTTTCCCATGTTCATGCAAACGAGTGCAAGCCCGTCGCGGGTTTGGCGCCCCCGGGGAGTCGTGAAATCCGGCACGGGAACGGGAGTCGGGCCTGTGCTGGCCGGGATTCTCCTGACCACCGCGCTGGGGATGGGAACCAGTGAAGCGACCACCGCCGACCCCGGAAGCAGCCCGGAAAGCGTGCCGGCCGCCGCGCCCGCTCCTGGCGCGCCGGCCGGGCTTGCCGACGGAACCGGCCTTGTCGCGCCTCCGCCCGCCATCCTGGTGACCGCGCTGGGCACCGATGCCCTGGGCCAGGCCTTGATGCCCCTGTACGCGGCCCGCAATTTCGTGCCCGTGTGGATGACCGCCGAAGGCGCCTCGCCGCGCGGCAAGGCCGTGCTGGCAAGCCTGAGCGCCGCCGCCGCCGAGGGCCTTGATCCGACCATGTACCAGCTTGACGCGATTCACGCTCGTCTGGCGGTGGGGACTCCGGAAAACGAACTGGTCGCCGACGCCCTGATCAGCCGCGCCTTCGTGCTGTTCGCCTGCGACCGCCTGTTGGGACAAACGCGCCGTCTGGTGCCTTTTGACCAGCGCGCCGACCTGCTGAGCCGCGAAGAGGGCTGGACGATCGAAACCCTGATCGGCAACGCGGCGGCGGCCCCCGACCCCAAGGCCTTCCTGGCTTCCCTGGAGCCCGCCTCGCCCCAGTACCGTCTGCTGATCGCGGCCCTGGCGCGGTGGCAGGCCCGCGCCCCCCACACCCCGGCGGCGGCCCCGATCGCCGAGGGCCCCTCGCTGCGTCCCGGCGACCGCGGTCCCCGCGTGGCGGCGGCGCGCCAGCGCCTGATCGCCCTGGGCGAGCTGACGGCGGGGGCCAGCCGCGACGCTTCCCTTTTCGACGACGCCATGACCCAGGCGGTCCGGGCCTTTCAGACCCACCACGGCCTGGCCGTGGACGGCGTCCTGGGCCCCGCGTCCCTGGGCGAACTGACCCGGGGCGGCACCGAGCGCGTGGACCAGATCCGCGTCGCCCTGGAGCGCTGGCGCCTGCTGCCCCGAGACCTGGGCGCGGTGAATATTTTCGTCAACGTGCCGCAATATGAGCTGTTCTTGAACGCGGGCCCCCGCGAGGCCTTGCGCATGCCGGTGGCGGTTGGACGGCCGAACGATCCGACGCCGCTGTTCAGCGACGAAATCGAGTACATGGAATTCAATCCCTACTGGAACGTTCCCATTTCCATCGCGCGGGAGGAAGTAATCCCCCGTCAGGTGGAGGATCCGGCCTACCTGGCGCGCCGGGGGTTCACCGTGCTGCCCCGCACCAGCACGCCAGCCCCGGAAACGGCCAGCGATGCCGTGGATTGGGAACGGACCCACCACGCGGCCCGCGCCTACCGTCTGCGCCAGGACCCGGGCCCCAGCAATCCCCTGGGCAGCGTCAAGTTCATGTTCCCGAACCAGTACGCCGTCTACCTGCACGACACCAACTCGCGCGCCGTCTTCTCGCGGTCGTTTCGCGCCGTCAGCCATGGGTGCGTGCGGGTGCAAGATCCGGCGGGCCTGGCCGACTACCTGCTGGCCCATTTCACGGCCCGACCAGGGCAATCGGCGGCGAGTTTCCGGGGGCCGCGTCCCCGGGTCGTCCGCCTCGCATGGCGCGTTCCCGTCCATCTCGCCTACATTACCGCCTGGGCCGACACCACCCGGCCGGGAGCGCCGCTTCGCTTCAACCGCGATGTCTACGACCTGGATCCGGCCTTGTACCGCCGCCTGGAGCAGGCGGCGAGCGCGACGGGCGAAAGCGATGCCGTCGCGGTTCGCTGACGCCTCCGCGCCGCGAGGTGCGGGAGGCGCTTTATTTTGCCTCGTTTACGGTAAAACAGTACCAAATAATAAAAAATCGAGTCGGAACCCCTCCCAAAAGGGATCATTCAAGGGGTGTTGTTTTATATTATCTATCATAAAGTGCTTTTTTGTCGCAGAGATAAACTCAATCCCATGTTTTTTGTGCACAAAGGGTATTTCACAAGCGCCGCGATGGAGATCTTGCGCGCCCCGCCACAAGAAGGCAGAGTCTCTTGGTGTAGTGGATATGTGGATGACTTATGGACACCGGCGGTGAGCGAGCTTTGGATCAGCACGGAAGCCCCTCTGGACTTGGCGGTGGAGGATTTCACGGCCAGGCTCAGGAATTGCGCGACGGCGGGAGAATGCTGGACGCAGATGCGAGAAACTTTCGACCGTCTGGGGTTTCCGCATGTCTCCTATGGCGGGGTGTTTTCACCCCACCTGCGCGCCGATCTGCACCGTGAAACCCTGTACCGGACCCATTTTCCCGCCGATTTCGTGACCCAGTACGAACAAAACGAGCATCTCCGTCACGATATCGTGGTGCAGTGGGCCTTTCGCTTCGATCAACCGGCCTCCTGGCGCCATCTGCGAACGCGCCTGACCCACGCGAGGCGCGAGGAAGCGGTATGGCGCGATGCCCTGGCCTTTGGCGTGCGCAATGGGGTCAGCGTCCCGTTGCGCTTTGGGCGTGAATCCAGCCCGGGCGGTCTCTTCCTCAGCGCCACCGGCCTCGGTGACGAGGATTGGGACGAGCTGACCCGCCACTATGGGCCATCGCTCATCTTGATGGCGTATCTGTTTCACGACGCCATGCAGAAATTTCCCCTGTTCGACAACCGGCTTAATCCCCACGACCGGGTGGTGCAGCTGTCCGACCGGGAGCGCGATTGTCTGCTGTGGGCGGCGCGGGGGTGCCAGGTCAGCGAAATGGCCGATCACCTGCGCCTTGCCGAGCGCACCATTGAACATCGCCTGCGCTCCGCCCGGCGCAAGCTGTCGGCGCGGACCACGGCCCAGGCGGTGGCCCGCGCGCTCAGCCTTGGCCTTTTGCGCTCAAACGCCCCCGAAGCGGCGATGACCTCCGCCTTGTGGGAATCCGCCATTTCCGAAACGCGGCGGGTTATGTAAGGTTCTCACCATGATGTGCGATGCCGCGTGCGCGCTCATCGTGACTATGCTCTCTATCATCCCATGACCACCTTGAAGGGGCCCTCCGGCCCCTTCCTTTTTTGCGCGAAATGGGAAGGGGCCGGAGGGCCCCTTCTTTTTTTGCGCGAGGTGGGTCAAACCGGGCTCAATCGTCTGGCTCGTCGGTCTCCCAATGGGGGGACACCGCGCCAGGAGGCTGGGCCGGAAGGGAGACCGGGGCCAGAATCGACCCGGCCGCCGGAACCAGAACCCGGTGGGGGAACGGAATCGAGATGTTCTCCTCGCGAAAGCGACGATCGATCCCGTAGCGCAGGTCGCTGGCGATCGACATCCGGTTCATCACGTTGGCGGTATAGGCGCGAACCTCGAAGATCAGGGCGCTGTCGCCAAAATCCTTGAACACCACCCAAGGCGCTGGCAGGGGCAAAACCTGCTCATGGGCATTGATAACCTCAAGCAGCACCTTCTTGACGAGATCGGTGTCCGAGCCATAGGCCACGCCCACCGCGACATCAATGCGTCCCAGACGGTTGCGGTGGGTCAGGTTGGTGAAGGGACGCGACAGAATTTCGGCGTTCGGCAAGATGATCGCCGCCTGGGTAAACGTCTCCAGCTCGGTCGCCCGGAAGCTGATGCGTTTCACCAGGCCTTCGTTGCCGTTGATGATCACCCAGTCTCCCACCTTGATCGGCCGTTCAACCAGGATGATCAGACCCGACACGAAGTTATTCACGATGTTTTGCAAGCCGAAGCCGATACCAACCGACAAGGCGCCGGCGATCAGGGCCACGTTGGTGAGATCGATGCCCATGGTGGCCACCGCCAGGGCCGAGGCAACGATGGCCCCGAGATAGCCCAACCCGGTGGTTAGCGAGTGTCGCACCCCGGGGTCCATGCCCGTCTGCACCAGCACCTTGCGCTGCAAGGTGCTTTGGATCATGCGGGTGAAGGCCATGGCCCCCAGGAACACCCCGATGCCCACCGAGATGTCGACCACCGAAATGGTGACGCTGCCCACCTTGATGCCGGTCAGCAAGGTGACAACCGTATCCACCACTTCTTGCGAGGGCACGCCCCACACCGGGGCGCCGAGATAAACGAGCCCCAGCAGCAGCCCGATATCAATGGTTGCCCGCATCCAGAAACCGGCGCGTGACTGGCCGGTTTCCCCCCATCCCAGGCGGGTGCGCAGCCAGGCCGACCGGGTGAGCAGCCCGGTCAGATCCCGCAGCACCCCGCGCACGATCAAGGCCCCGCCCATCAGGGCGCAGCTGGCCAGCAGGCCATTGATCAGGAAGCTCCCCAGGCGACCATAGCCGAACAGGCCGGCCAGCATGCCCACGATGGCCGTGAGCAACACCAGTCCGCGCCCCAGCCACAGCAGGCGACGGGCGCTCAAGGCGCTTTCGTCGTCGTCATGGGCAAGCGAGACGCCGGTGGCGGCTTCCTCGGTGGGATGGATGCCATTGCTCCACAGATCGCGTCCGGACAGGCGCACCAGGATGGCGCCTTCCATCAGCTTGAGGCCCGATGTCACCAGCCACAGCGTTTCGGGCGTGGGATCGAAGTCATCGGCGAGCAACAGCAGGAAAACATCGATGGCCAGCACCACCGACAACCCTTGAATGATGCGGCTGAGCCGGACGGCCTGGGCATCGTTGTGGGTCGTGAGACGCCAGTCGGGCAGCCCCGGGGCCAGGGCGGCACGGGTAAAGGCCCGCGCCGCGACCAGGACAAGAAGGGCAAGAAAGGTGCTGGAAACCAGATGGCGCAGCAGGTCGTCGTCTTGCAGGTTGACCTGGGCCCACGCGATCATTCCCGCCATCAGCAAGGCGGGCAACAGGCCATTGGCCAGTCCCTCGGCCAGGGCCCCCAGGGTACGCTGGGCATAGGTGGGGGCGGTTTCGGTGACCCGGCGCCCGAAGCGCCGCAGCACCCACCAGCGCCCCCCCAGGCCAAGCACGATGCCGGCCGCGCCCCACAACGCCACCAGCCCCAGGGTGCGCGACCGGGAATCGGTGGCCGACCCTCCGGAAAACCACTCACCCGGCGCGCTCACGATCATGTCCACCGCGCGCACGGTATCGTCGGCGGCCTTGCTCAGCACGACCGAGGACCAGGGTTCGGGCGTGGGATCGAACAGCGTGGAAACCAGGGTGTTGCGCCGGAAGGCGGCGATGCGCCCCAGCAAGGCCTCGGCCCGGGTGCTGGCGACCTCGGCCTTGGCCACCCGGGCCCGCCACGTGGCCAGATCGGTGGTGTAGGTGGTCCGGCGCTGGCGGATGTCGGCGGGTTCGGGCCCCTGCTCCTCGTCGGGCGGGGGGCCCAGGGCACTCAGCAGGCGCTCGGTCTCGCCCACGCGCTGGGTGGCCTCGGTGTTCAGGCTGGTCACGTCCTCGCGAATGGCGCGCAGGCGGGCGGCGTAGTCGTCCAGCACCTTGTCGGTGCCCGAAAGACCGGGCTTGCCCAGGGCGGCTTCGATCGCGTTCAGGCTCTTGTCCCAGGCCTTGTTCGCCGCGTCCATGCGATCGGGCAGCGGCGCGGCGGCCGCGGCCGCGGCCGCCTTGGGCTGGGAATCGGCGGCATACGCCAGCGGGGCCGGTCCCATTCCCGGGATCACCGCCAGGGCCAGGGCCAGCCCCAGGACCAGCCCCAAAAGAGCGCGCGAAAGGCAAACGGACCTTTCGCCGCCCCCCATGCATTGCATCATGATGCGCCGTTCCCCTGGGTGCCCCGACCGTTTGCCGCCATCAGGCGGGCGATGTCTTCCAGGCGGCCGTCATTGTCCAGATCCTCCACGCAGAGCCCGAGCCGGCGGCGCCAGTTGGGATGCTGATCGATGGTTCCGGGCAGGTTGGCTTGCTCACGTTCTTCCAGGATATCCTCCATCTGGACGGTGACCAGCAGGCTCGGGGTGCGCGCGAGCCACTCCGACACGGCCGGCACCAGGTTGGCCGGCGGTTCGAACCCCTCGCTGGGGGCGAGCGGGCACCCGGCCGCGGCCAGGGTATCGCGAATCAAGGGGCGGTCGTTGTGCCGCTCCATGCTTTCCATGTCACGAATCCCGGGGGTGGGGAACAGACCCAGGTCGTGCTTCCAGGCCAGGTCCCGCCCGGCCCAGAAGCCATGCAAGGTGGGCAGATCATGCGTGGTCGCCGAGACGGCGGCCAGTCTTGGATAGTCGGCGGGCGGAACCAGGGCCCGGCCCTCGCGCCGCTCGAAATAGAAAAGGCGGCACGACAGGATGCCCGCCTCGACCATGCGGTCGCGGAAACCGTCGGGCACCGTGCCCAGGTCCTCGCCGATCACAAGGCAGCGGGCGCGATGGCTTTCCAGGGCCAGCACCGCCAGCAGATCCTCGAACGGCTGGCGGACATACACACCCTCGCGCCCCTCCATGCCCCGGGGAATGCAAAACAGGCGCATCAGGCCCAGGACATGGTCCATGCGCAAAACCCCGGCGTGGCGCATGTTGGCCCGGATCATGCGCGCGAAGGGCTCGTAGCCGGCGGCGCGCATCCGTTCGGGGTGGAACGGCGAAAAGCCCCAGTTCTGCCCGGCCGCGTTCCACGGATCGGGAGGCGCGCCCACGGCAAGACCCGCCACCAGCAGATCGCCCAGCATCCAGGAATCGGCCCCCGTGGGATCCGAGCCCAGGGCAAGGTCGCGATAAAGCCCCAGGCGCTGCCCGGAGCGCCGGGCCGCCTCGGCCACCGCCTCAAGCTGCCGGTCCGCCTCGAACTGACACCACGAATGGAAGTCAACCCGACGGCGGTGGGATTCGGTGATCGCCGCCACCGCGCCCGAGGCCGGATCTTGGTATTCCGCCGGCCAGTCGCGCCACGAACAGCCCCGTGAGGCGAACAGTTCGGCCAGGACCTGGAACACGGCAAAGCGTTCCAGCAAGAAGCCGCCCTCGGCCACGAACTGGGCGAAGGCCTCGGCCCGGGGCGAGCGGGACGCCCGGTGCACCTGCTCGAACACCGAGAACGCTTCTTCCAGGGCTCGCATCTTGCGGGGCCCCACGGCGGCGTTATCGATCAGATCGCCGGCGCGCAAGGCCGCGAGTTCCCCTTCGTCGGGCGCGAGGACCGGATCATGCGCCAGCTCGGGCAGATCGTTGATCGCGATGTAAAGGGGATTCAAGAACAGCCTTGAGTTGGGCGAATAGGGGCTGGCGTGCAAGGGACGGGTGGGGAACAGGGCGTGCACCGGATTAATGCCGATCACGTCGCCGCCATGGCGCCCGACCAGTCGGGTCAGGGCAGCAAGGGTGCCGAAATCGCCCATGCCCCAGTCGGCGCGCCCGCGCAGGCCGTGAACCTGACAGGTTACCCCCCAAAGGCGCAACGAATCCTCGCCGTCGGCCGCCTTGGGCAGCCAGCAGCGCGCCGGCGCGACGATCAGGGTGATCTCGTGGGGGGGAACGGAAAAGCCTTCCACCCGCAACCTGTGGTATCCAAGTGGAGGTGTTGCGATCGGGAGATCAAGGCGTCGCAGAAGACGGGCCCCGTCCGCGCCCTCCTCGCCCATCGGCAGCGTGGTGGGGTCGAACAGCCCTTCGGCCGGGGGCAGGTCGCACCCGTTCTCCCAGATCACGGTCCAGCGCCCCGGCCCTGCTCCACGCGGCCAGGCCACGGGAACCGAAAGCGGGGCTTCGGACTCGCCGATCCTGGCGCGGCGATGAACAACAACCGGTGGTAGCAATGGCACGGGGCCGGGGATTTTCCAATCGGACAAAATCCGTTCGGCCTCGGTGGCGTCGTGCAAGGGCCAGCCCAGGGCGGCCAAGGTCGCCACCAGCGCGCGGTCGGGCACCTCGATGTACGCCCCCAACGCATCATAATAGCGGTCCAGCAGGCCGGCCCGCTCGGCCAGACGGCGCAAAGCGCCCGAGGAGTCGTCAGACATCAGCGTCGTCTTTCCCGTATGAATTAGCCCCAGGGCCTGTTTTCGTCATCCCCGTGGTGGGGACCCGGATCCCGGCGGAAAATGGCAAGGGACCTTGCTTCCACCGCGTAGGCGTGCCCATCCAGGGGGGCCGCGATGCGCTCAACCCCCGGACGCGCCGTATCGAGCAACAAGGACCAGGACGTGCCCGATCCCAGCGGCGGCAAGATCATGTCCACCGCGCGCGGATGGGCGTTGAACGCGACCAGGAAACTGTAGTCGGGCTCGGGCTGGCCCATCTCGGTCACGAAATAGTCGCCCGCCTCGCCCCGGATGAGAAAGGCCAGGAAACGGTCCTCGGGATCGGCCCAGTGCTCGGGCTTCAAGCGCTCGCGGCCCTGGGCATCAAGCCAGGTCAGATCCTTGATGTCCGTCCCGCGCAAGGTCACCCCGTGGAAAAAGCGGTTGCGATGGAAAACCCGGTGATGCTTGCGCAGGCGCACCAGCCACCGAACCAGCCGGATCATCTGGCGACCCTTGGGTCCCAGGGCCCCCCAGTTGATCCACGAAATTTCATTGTCCTGGCAATAGGGATTATTGTTGCCCTTTTGCGAGCGTCCGAATTCGTCGCCCGCGACCAACATGGGCACCCCTTGCGAAAGCAGCAAGGTCGCCAGGAAATTACGCATCTGCCGCAAGCGCAGTTCCTGGATCTCGGGATCGACCGAGGGGCCTTCCTCGCCGTGATTCCAGGAATGGTTGTTGTCGGTGCCGTCGCGGCCGTCCTCGCCGTTGGCCTGGTTGTGCTTGTGGTTGTAGGTCACCAGGTCGGCCAGGGTAAACCCGTCGTGGGCGGTCACGAAGTTGATGCTGGCCCACGGGCAGCGGCCGCGTTTGTCGAACAGGTCCGACGAGCCGGTCAGGCGCGTTGCCAGCTCGGCCACCTGACCGCGATCACCCTTCCAGAAACGCCGCACGGTATCTCGATACCGATCGTTCCATTCGGCGAACCCGGGCGGGAATCCCCCCAGGCGATAACCGCCGTCGCCCACGTCCCAGGGCTCGGCAATCAGCTTGACGGTGGAGAGCACCGGATCCTGGCGCACGGCTTCGATGAAGCCCGCATGGGGATCGAAGGCTCCTTTGTCGCGCGCCAGTGTTGTCGCCAGATCGAACCGGAACCCATCCACGCGCATATCCTCGACCCAGTAGCGCAGCGAATCCATGACCAGTTGCAAGACCCGGGGATGGCGCATGTTCAAGGTGTTGCCGCACCCGGTGCTGTCTTGATAATAGCGCTCGCGCCCGGGAACCAGGCGGTAATAACTGGCGTTGTCGATGCCCTTGAAGCTCAAGGTGGGGCCCAGATGATTGCCTTCGGCGGTGTGGTTGTAAACCACGTCCAGGATCACCTCAATACCCGCATCATGCATGACCTGAACGAATGTCTTGAATTCGCCCAGCTTGCCACTGGACAGGTATTCGGAATGGGGCGCGAAGAACCCAAGACTGTTGTAACCCCAATAATTACTCAGTCCCTTGCGCACCAGGTGGCGATCGTGGACGAAGGCATGCACCGGCAGCAGCTCGATCGAGGTGATTCCCAGGCTTTTCAGGTAGCCGACCACGGCCTGGTCGGCCATGCCGGCGAAGGTGCCGCGATGGGGTCGGGGCACGTCGGGATGGCGGATGGTATAGCCCTTGACGTGCAGTTCGTACAAAATCATCTCGTGCCAGGGCACACGGGGTTTACGCTCCTCCCCCCAGGTGAAGGCCGTGTCCATCACCACGCACTTGGGCATGTAGGGAGCGTTGTCGCGCGTGTCAAAAGTCAGATCCTCGGCCGCCGCGCCCAGACGGTAGCCAAAATGGGCATCGGTCCATTCCAGCTGCCCCCCCCAGGCCTTGGCATACGGATCAAGCACCAGTTTATTGGCGTTGAAGCGGTGCCCCAGGTCCGGCGCGTAGGGACCATGGACGCGGTAGCCGTAGCGTTGGCCCGGCCGCGCGTCGGGCAGATAGCCGTGCCAGATTTCATGCGTGTATTCGGGCAGGGCGACCCGAGCCGTTTCCCGGCCGCCGTCGCCTTCGAACAGGCACAACTCTACCTTTTCGGCGTTCTCTGAAAACAAGGCGAAGTTGACCCCTCGCCCGTCCCAGGTCGCACCAAGGGGATAGGGGCGGCCCGGCCATACCCGGGGGCGGGTTAGAGACATGGCGCAGGTTCCCTCTGTCTAGTGCCGCGACACCGAACCCGTTCCCGCTGGAAAACGGATGCGATGTCGATCTAATTTACAGCGAGTTGGGCACAGTGAACAGGGGGCGTGCAGATAATGGATGAAATGGGGCAATAAGTAGGCATCCTAAAAAGTGAATAAGTCAAGCAAACCACGCCCATCGAGGACTGTGGACCCATTATGATGTGCCCTTCACAAAGGCGTCGCATAAATATGGCGTGATCAGGGACCTGTTTCTGGTAAGGTTCTCTCCCGGAGAGCAACGCGCGCAAGGGAGAGGGGCCAGTGCGCATGCAAACGCCACCGGCTCGGGCATCGCTGGACATGCCGCCCCCCATTTCCCTTTCCGATGCCGCCTTCCCCCCCGGGGGAAGGTTTTTTTTCGCGCCGGTTGCCCCCTTTCGCTCCACTCCCATCCAAAGAGGCCGCCATGGGCAAGCGCTGTCGTGCCGTTCCCTCCCCGCGCCCCGAAGCCGACCGATCCGACACCCCGGCCGCCGTCCACACCATTGGCGGCTCTTGGGACCCTCTTGAAGAACGCCGGGAGCAAAGCTACCGCCGCACGGTTCGCCCCTACAACGACGCCCAGCGTCGCCTGCTCGACGCCATGACCACCCACCCCCTGACCCTGGCCCTGGGACCGGCGGGAACCGGCAAGACCTACCTTGCCATCGCCCGGGCGGTGGAAGCCCTGGAAGACGGGGTGGTTGACCGCCTGGTCCTCTCGCGCCCCGCCGTCGAGGCCGGGGAAAGCCTGGGCTTCCTGCCCGGCACCTTGGAAGACAAGCTCCAGCCTTATTTGCGCCCGCTCTACGATGCGCTTGCCGATCGCCTGGGCGGCAAGCGCCTGCGCGCCCTGCTCGCCGATGGCACCATTGAAATCGCCCCCATTGCCTACATGCGCGGGCGCACCCTCAACAACAGCTTCGTGGTCATCGACGAAGCCCAGAACTGCACCTATGGCCAGATCAAGATGCTGCTCACCCGCCTGGGCTGGCATTCGCGCATGGTGCTGACCGGCGATCCCGACCAGACCGACCTGCTGCCCGGCCTTTCCGGCCTGGCCGAAACCGCCTCGCGCCTGGAGGTGATCGACGAAATCGGCATTGTCCGCCTGAGCGAGCACGACGTGGTCCGCCACCCCCTGGTGGCCTGCATGCTGCAACTCCTGTAGGGTCCGTCAGCTTCAGACAGAAGCGGGCAGACACTGTATCCATTTGTTTGAGTTTGTCTTTTCGGAAAAAGCGATGTCCACTTTTCCCTGACAAACTCTCCCTCCGGGTCGCCCGCCCACGGCACGCTGGGCTCGGACGGGGGGCGTGGCCATGGCGCCCGACCCGATGAAAACGCGAGCGGCCCCGGCGCGGTTGAGCCGGGGCCGTCGCCATGAGGTCTCATTGCTGTCGCGATGTCAGTCCCGATGGGATCCGAGCTCGGCGTAGAACGCGGGGGCAACCCGACGCAGCCGCGCGGCCATCACCGCGCCAACGCCGGCGGCCACCAGCAGGCTGGCCGGCAGGGCCAGGGCCAGGGCCGAGGAGGCGCCGGTCAACAGGCCGAAGTTGACCACGGCCAACCCGGTCATCACCACCAGAATGACCCCGGCCAGCGCCGGCACCAGCTGGATGCGCAGCCAGCCCGTTTCAAGCCGGGGGTTGCGGCGGAAAAACAGCACCACGGAGAGCGACGTCAGGGCCATGAGCGCCATTACCGCCAGGGCACCAAGGTTGGTCAGCCAGGAGAACATCGCCAGAACCGGATCAAGACCGGCAAGAGCGAACAAAACGACCATCACCAGGGCCAGCACGCTTTGCACCGCCGAGCCAAAATGGGGGCTTTGGTGGTCGTCATGGGTCCGCCCCAGGCAGAGCGGCAGCAGCCTTTCCCGGCCAAGGGCGAAAAAGTAGCGGGCCACCGCGTTGTGAAAGGCCAGCAGGGCCGCGAACAAGCTGGTGACGAATAAAATCCGCATGGCCCCGCTGAGGCCGCCACCGACATAGCGATCCGACAGCGAGAACAGGAAGGTGTTGGGGTCGGCAAGCCCGGCCAGCAGGGCCGTGACCTTGTCGGGACCGGCGCCAAGCGCCATGCACCACGTGGTGAAGGTATAAAACGCCCCGATCAGAATCACCGACAGATAGGTGGCGCGCGGGATGGTGCGCCGGGGATTGCTGGCTTCCTCGCTGTAGATGCTTGACGCCTCGAAGCCAACGAAACTTGCGAAACAAAACAGCAGCGCGATCGACAGGCTGCCATCGGTCAGGCGGGCCGGAGCAAACGGGACGAGGCTGATTCCGCCATCGCCGCCATGGCGCAGGATCGCGACATCAAGCACCAGCACCACCAGAAACTCGGCCGCCACCAGCAAGCCGAGCACCCGCGCCGACAGATCCACGTTGCGGTAGCCCAGCCCGGCGATCACCCCCACCGCCCCCAGGGTACAAACCCACCATGGCACCGTTAGTTGGAAATCGGCCAGCAGCCAGGCCGAGGTGGCGGCCCCGAACAGGCCGTAGATGCCGATCTGCATCGCATTGTAGGCCAGCAGCGCGAGCAGGGCCGCCGCGCCGCCGGCAATCCCGCCGCAGCCCTGCACGGTGAAGGCGTAGAACCCGCCGGAATTGGAGATGTTTCGGGCCATCGCGGTGTAGCCGACGCTAAACAGCAGGACCGCCAGGGTCACCAGGGCATAGGCCCCCGCCAGCCCTGGACCATTGCCCAAAAGCATTGCGATCGGCGCTCCTCCGGCAACCGCGGTCAGGGGCGCGGCGGCGGAAACGACAAAGAAGGTGATCGCGGCGACGCCAAGCGCGCCGCGCCGGAGTTCATGGACCGGCGGGAGGGGGGACGAAATCGCCACGACGGGGCTGGAATTGTTCATGTCACGTCAACCTTGCAAACGTCGGACCGGCTCGCGGGCCGGAATGGCACCTGCATCGGGTCCGTGCTTTCGGACGGCACGGCGGGAGCCAGCCCCCCCGGCAGGGTATGCACACTAATTAGGCACGACGCAAATGTGCTTATTTTTTCTTCACACAAGCCCGACCCTATGGGAGGATGACGTCAGGAACTTGACTTATGGCGCCATAGACTTGATGTCCGGCGCCGAGGCGGAGACGACCATGGCCACGGCCGAACCGATGGTACTTTCCTCCCTGATGCACCATGTCATCGACGGACTGAAGGCGCGCCAGATCGACCCGTCGCCGCTGTTGCGGCGCCACGACATCCCGCCGGAATGGCTGATGAACCCCTATGGCGAGGTGCCGCTACGCAAGTACGTCGAGCTCCTGGAAGAAGCGGCAGAGGTGGCGGAAGCCCCGGATTTCGGGCTGAGCCTGGCTCGCGGGGCCAGCCCGTTCAATCTCGGCCCGGTCGGATTGTTGTTTGCCAGCTCGCCCGATCTCGGCCGCGCCCTGCACGGGCTGGCCTTGCATGTCGGGGTGCTTCAGGAGCGGACCACCTGCGAACTGGTGCCGGCGGGCGAGGCCGCGGTGTTCCGCTATCGAATCGAGGACGAGCGGGTCCGCAACCGGCGCCAGGAGGCGGAGTACACCATGGCAGTCACCTGCCAGCTGATCCGCGCCATCGCCGGCCCGGCCTGGGTGCCGGAGGAAGTGCATTTCGAGCACCCCACCCCCGCCGCCACCCAGGCCCACACCGCGATGTTCGGCGCCCCGCTCTATTTCGACCAGCCGATGAATGTCCTGCTGCTGCGCCGCCAGGATCTCGGCCTGCGCAACCCGCAGACCGACGAGCGGATGGCTTCGTTCTTCCTCCACCACGTCAGCTTGATGCGGCGCCATCACAGCAACCGCCGCTCGCTGAGCGATCAGGTCCGCGCCATCGTCCGCAACCACCTGCCCAGCACCGAGGGAATCGTCAGGGTCGGCGAAGCGGCCAAGGCCGCCGGCTTGTCGGCCCGCTCGATGCAGCGAGCCCTGCAACGCGAAAACGCCGGCTTCCGGGCCATCAAGGACGGCGAGCGCCGCACCCTGGCCGAACGCTATCTCCGCCACACCTCCACCCCGATCACCGAGGTGGCCCTGATGCTGGGCTACGCGGATCCCGCCTGCTTCACCCGCGCCTGCCGGCGCTGGTTCGGCGTCTCTCCGCGCGATCTGCGCCGGGGCAAGACACGCCCCGGGGACGAGGCGGGATCGGCGGCCCTCCCCGCCCGCCGCCTGGAGACCGAGGCCTCCAGACCGTCGCCTTCTGCTTGACATGAAAAAGGGAGGGGCGGCCCGGCGAGCGCACGAGACCCGCCCTCTCGACCAGGGACCCGCCGGGGACGGCTTGGGGTATCGCGCGCTGAACCGGATCCAGGCACGATGCCCCAACCATTTGTTTTTACGCTCGACTTATCCGAAAAGCCGCCCCCCTTTTCCCTGGCAAACTCCAGAGCATTTTCAGCCGGAATGGCACCGTTTCGGCGGTCCGAAAATGCGATAGTTCAATAAGTTAGAGCGCATTCATTGATCTAGTTTGATCGAAATGCACCCTAGACGGCCGCCATGTAGTTCTTGGCGAAACGCCCGACGTCGATCCGCCATAGAATCGGGGTCCCCTTGGCAATGAACCAACTGTCGCCAACGCCGTAGGTCCGGGTTTCTCCGGTGGCCTCGTTGGTCAAGGTGACCTCGCCCTCGACCACGGTGGCGTGCTCGTTGAACGGATAAACCATCCGGAAACTGCCGCGCGTGCAGGCAAAAAACCCGCAACTGACCGGAGCGTCGGGGGTGCCGTGCACCATCAGGCCCGAAGCCAGGCAGTCGCCATCGAGAATTTCCGAACCCAGCGCGGCGACGGATCCCCAATCTTCGAGGGGAGACGGGCAGAACCCTTGCGTGATCGCGAACATCTCATTCTCTCCTGGTGGTGTGAAATCAGGCCGGTCAGCGCCGGCCGGTGAAATACCCGGACAGTTGATGCCAGGCCTTGCCGGCGGTCATCAGGGCCGGGCGCAACTGATCCTTGGCGAAAATCCGCGCGTGCGGGATGGAGGCCATCAGATCGTACCGGGCCGAGCCCTCGCTCATGCCCTCGGCCAGCACCTTGCACACGATGTGACTCGGGGTGACGCCGAACCCGGCATAGCCCTGGACGTAAAAGGCGTTGGGACGGCCGGACAGGGTGCCGACCTGGGGGAACAGATTGGCGCCGCAGCACAGCGGCCCTCCCCAGGCCAGATCAATCCTCACGTCCGCGAGATACGGGAAGATTTTCAACATGTAGGCCCGGTTCCAGGCCGCGAGGTCGCTGGGGACATACTCCAGAACCCGGGTGGCGGTGCCGAACAGCAGCCGGTTTTCGTTGGTCACGCGGAAATAGTCGATCACCGGACGGATGTCGCTGTATGCGCCCCGGATCGGGCTGATCCGCCGGATCAAGTCCTCCGGCAGTGGCTCCGTGGCGACCTGAAAGGCATAGGTATTGAGGGTGCGCGGCGAGATCTCGGGTTCAAGGTCGTTGAGAAAGCCGTTGCAGGCCCACAACAGCTTCGTCGCGCGAACACTGCCGCGCGCGGTGCGGACGGTGATCCGATCGGCGTAGTCAACCTTGATCACCGGGCTGTTTTCGAAAATTCGCCCACCATGGCCGACCAGCGCCCGCGCCTCGCCCAGCAACAAATTGAGGGAGTGGACGTGTCCGCCCCCCATGTGCAGCAGGCCGCAACTGTAGGCCTCACTGCCGATGATCGTTCCCACCTCGGCCCCGGTCAGCATCCGGATGTCGGCGTCGGGGGAGATGGCGCGAAACTCCTTTTCCCATTCACGCAAGGTGCGCTCCTGGCGGGCGTTGAACCCCATGTAGCCGTAGCCATGGCAGAAATCGGCATCAATGCCGTACTTTTCGATCCGTCCCTTGATGATCCCGGCGCCGAGATTGGCGATCTCGAACAAGGCCGCCATTCCCTCGGGCCCGACATGCTTGCGCACCAGCTCGATGTCGTGGCCGATGCCCGCCATCACCTGGCCACCGTTGCGACCGGTCCCGCCATAGCCGAGATAACGCCCCTCCAGGACGACGATGTTAGTGATACCTTTTTCCGCCAGCTCCAGGGCGGTATTGATCCCGGAAAATCCGCCACCGATGACCACGACATCGGCATCAATATCGGACTCAAGCCTGGGAAAGCTCAGGTCTATCTTGCGTGTTGCTGTGTAATAGTTCAGCGCATCCAGTTTGTTCATGACCATGTTCATGATGACACCTCATGCCGCTTGAAGAACGGGCCGCACCCGATCGGGTTGCGGCCATCCTGCCGGGGAGAGGCACCACGGACATGATAGTAAGCGCCTAAAATTTGACTATTGACGCCAGGTTGCTTAATTCAAAAGCAAACGCAGAATTGCCCATTGTTTGAGCAGAATATACGGGGGTACTCGCTGTTCTGGCATGGGAAGAGGGGCTTGTTTCCCTTTGAGGCCAGGTTGCTCCAGGGCCCGGACCGGGCGCAGCATGGGCGCCATCAACCGTCCGGTCCCGGTCCTTGATCGGCCGCCTCCGCCCCCCCGCGCTACAGGGTTTCGCCTTCCTCGCCGCCGGAAGCAGGGGTGCCATTCTTTGGGGGCTGGGCCGTCCCCCGCCCCGCTCCGGCTCCCGGACCCGCGACGGGAGGCCGCGCCGGGGCGCTCCCCGCGACGGCAGCCGGAACCGCCGGCGCGGCGCGCGGGCCCTTGGGCGCGGGTGCGCCCTCCTTTCCGGACACGGCCTTTCCAGGCGCGGCAGTCCCTTCCAGGGCGCGACGCGCCACCGCGAGGTTGTGCAGCCACTCGCGCACCGGAGTCCCCACCAGATCCAGCGACTGGCGCATCAGGCGCACGGCCGAGGCCGGATCGCCCTGCCGGAAGCGGACCACGCCCAGCAGGTGAACGGCCGCCGGATGCCCCGGCACCCGGCGCAACAGGTCGCGCAATGCCTGGTCGGCCTGGGCGAGGCGACCGGCCCGGATGTGGGCCACGGCCGCCCCCACCGCCGCGCCCGGGGTTTTGGGCCGTTCGCCGTCGGCGGGCGCGGTGATGGCGTTCAACACCCGCTCCTCCACCGGCACATCCAGGAAGGCCAGCAAGGCGCGCACGGTTTCAACCGGTTGGGCCAGCAGTGTCTCGCGTCTCAGTTCGTGCAGGCGCCCGGGCAGCACCTGGCGCCAGTGATCCAGCATGGCGGCCTGGGTGGCCAGCAGACGGCGGGTCTCGGGCGACGCCGAGGCCTCGACGCTGTCGTCCACGCAAACGATCAGGGGCGCGCGCGGAAAGATCACATGGACCATGCCCACCAAGGTGGCATCAAGCGCCAGACCATCCAGCACGTGATCGAACCCCGGCGCTTCCCGTTGCAAGCGGGGGAGCCACCAGGCGGCGGCCTTCAGCGAATCGTCGGCGCTCAGGGACTCCAGGCTTTCGGGAAAGGTGCCGCCCCGGCCGCAATGGCGGTCCCAGGCTTCCAGGGTATCGATGAAGGCGGGAATCAGGGCCAGCGGGCGCACCGCCTGCACCCGGGAATGGGCCGCCAGAATGGCGCGCACCCTTTTCGCCGTGGGCGAGGCCATGCCCACCAGGAACAGGGGCAGGCGCGAGGGATCGCCATGTCCCTGGCGCTGGGCGAAAAACACCGGCGATTGCGAGGCGCGCACCCGCTCGGCCCGCAATGCCAGGGCGATATGATCCAGCCCCGGCGGCCGCGCGGGGGGCGTGGGCGCCACGGGGATGCCGGAAGCGGGCGCGCCGCCAGGGGCGGGTCCGTCCAGATCCTCGCCGGCGGCCAGCAGATCGGCGACGTCCAGGACCGGGGCCGCCCCCGCCCGCGCCGCGTTCGGTGCCTCGCTTTTCATGCCCCCACCTGCCTTGCCCGCGATTGTTCCATCAGCGATGCTACCGGTGTGGGTTCGCCGCGCCAAGTCGCCCGACGCCCCAAACCGTTTCACATCCGGATTTTTCCATGAATTATGACCATGCGTTCCATGCGGGCAACTTCGCCGATGTCCTGAAGCATGCGTGCTTGTGCCTGTGCCTGGTTCACCTCGCCAAGAAAGACAAGCCGTTCCTGGTTCTTGATACCCACGGGGGACAAGGGCGCTTCGATCTGGCCGGCCCCCAGGCCCAGCGTACCCAGGAGGCCGCCGCCGGCATCGGCCGCCTTCTCGCCCACCCGGGACCGTGCCCCGAGTCCCTGGCCCCCTACCTGAAGGCGGTGCGCGCCCTGGGCGGAACGGGCACGGGCCTGCGCGCCTATCCGGGCAGCCCCCTGCTGGCCCGCACCTTGATGCGCGCCCAGGACCGCCTGGTGGTCGCCGAGCTGCACCCCGTGCACGCGCGCGCCCTGGCCGCCCTGCTGGGCCGCCATCCCCGCACCCGAATCGAGCCTCGCGACGGCTACGCCGTGCTCAAGGCCCTGCTGCCTCCCCCGGAGCGGCGTGGTCTGGTGCTGATCGATCCCCCGTTCGAGCAGCGCGACGAGTTCCAGGCCATGGCCCGCGCCCTCAAGGGCGCCTTGCGGCGCTGGGCCAGCGGGACCTATCTGGTCTGGTATCCCCTCAAGGAAGAAGCCGCCGTGGCCGCGTTCCTGGCCGATCTCGCCCCCACGCTGCCCTGCCCCGCCCTGGTCGCCACCTTGCGCGTGCGCCCGGTCACCGCCGGCGAGCGCCTGGCCGGCACCGGCCTGATGATCCTCAACCCGCCCCATGGCCTGGCCACCGCCCTGCCCTCCTTGCTGCCCTGGCTGGCCGAAACCCTGGGCGAGGGAGGCGCCGGATCGTGGAGCCTGGAAAGCCTGGCTCCCGCCGCCGCCGCCCCGCGCGGGGACGCGCCGGCGTGACTCCTCCCCGCCCCACCCCCTTGCTGGATGCCGCGATCGCGGCCTTGCGCCGGCGCGAGGCCCGGCGCGCCCTTGCCCTGGTGTCGCGCGCCCTGGTCCACGAGGGGGAAGCCCAGGGGCAGGGACTGGCGGTCCTGGGGGCGGCCCTGCGCGCCGCCGATCTCCCCCACGCCGCCCTTGAAACCCTGCGCGCCGCCAGTGCCCGGCGCCCCACCCACCTGGGCCTCGCCTACCAGCACGCCCGGGCCGCCCACGACCTGGGCCTGCTTGACGAGGCGCGGGCCGGATTCGAACGCTGCTTGCGCCTCGCGCCGGCCTGGAGCCCGGCCCTCAGTGGCCTGGGCGAAACCTTGCTGACGGCCGGCGACTGGGCCCGGGGCTGGGCCGCGCTCGACCAGGGCAACCGCCCGGAGAACCACAAGGCCCTGCCGCTTCCTCCCCCCGAACGGGCCTGGGACGGCCGCCCCCTGGCGGGCCGGCGGCTCCTGGTGATCGCCGATCAGGGCTATGGCGACATGGTGCAGTTTTGCCGCCTGCTGCCCCCCCTGGCCGCCCGGGCGGGCGGGCCCGTCTTGCTGGGCTGCCCGCCCTCCCTCGCCCGCCTGCTGGGACGAATTCCCGGCCTGACCGCCGTGTTCACCCGTCCGCCCCCCGCCCATGCCTTTGATTGCTTTACCGTGCTCTCCCGCCTTCCCTTGCACCTTGGGCTCAAGGAGACGGACCTTCCGGGCCCCGTGCCCTATCTGCGTCCGCCGCCCACGCTCGCGCGCCGCTGGGCCGGACGCGTCGAGGCTCTGGCGCGCCCCCGGGTGGCCCTGGCCTGGGCCGGGCGGCCCCGGCACGCGCGCGATCACCGCCGCTCGCTGCCCCTGGCCGCGCTGGCGCCCCTGGCCTGCGTCGCGCCGTTCGTGGCCTTGTCGCCGCTCCCCGACTCCGGATCCCCGCCCCCCCTGGCCCTGTGCCCGGTGATGGAGACCCTCGACGATTTCGCCGAAACCGCCGGCCTGCTTCACGAAATTGACTTGCTGATCAGCGTGGACACGGCGGTGGCCCACCTCGCCGGGGCCTTGAACCGGCCGGTGTGGATCTTGCTGCCCTTCACCCCCGACTGGCGTTGGCGCCGCGAACGCGTTGAAACACCCTGGTATCCTTCCGCCCGCCTGATCCGCCAGCCGATGCCCGGCGACTGGGCCAGCGTGCTGGCCCGGGTTCGCGATCTGCTGACCCGCTGGCACGCGGGAAGCCCGCACGGCCCGCCCCCCGATCCCGGCGTTGCCTGACCTTGTTCTTCCTTCTCCCTCGCGCACCGAAATCCCATGGCCCGCCTGATCTTGCTCAACAAACCCTTCGATGTTCTCAGCCAGTTCACCGACAAGGAGGAGCGGGCCACCCTCGCGTCCCTCGTGCCGGTTCCCGATGTGTACGTGTGCGGGCGCCTGGACCGCGACAGCGAGGGCCTTTTGCTGCTCACCGATGAGGGCGCCTGGCAGCACCGCATCAGCCATCCCCGCCACAAGATGCCCAAAACCTACTGGGCCCAGGTCGAGGGCGTGCCCGAACCCGCCGCCCTCAAGGCGCTGTGCGAGGGCGTGACCCTGGCCGACGGACCGGCCCGGGCATTGGAAGCCTGCGTGATCCCCGAACCCGCCGGCTTGTGGCCGCGCACCCCACCGGTGCGGTTCCGGCGCCACATCCCCACCACCTGGATCCGCCTCGGCGTCGCCGAGGGGCGCAACCGGCTGGTGCGGCGCATGACCGCCGCCGTGGGCCTGCCGACCTTGCGCCTGATCCGCTGGTCGATCGGCCCGTGGACCCTGGAGGGGCTGGAACCGGGCTGCTGGCGCGAGGAAACCTTGCCTCCCTGCCCGACCGACGGGCCGCCCCGCCGCTCCGGCCCCTGGCGTTCGCGAGGAAATTTCGTTAAACCTCGAAAGGGTGCACCAACGCCCGGAACGCCATCGCAACGAAAAGGCCGGTCATGACCCCTCCGTCTCCGGATCCCGCCGCCGTCTCGCCGGGCGTGTCCGCCTTGCGTGCCGGCCCCGATCCCACGGCCGCCGACGCCACCCCGGCGCCGTGGATCATGGCTGTTTACAACCAAAAGGGAGGGGTGGGAAAAACAACCACCGCGACCGCCGTGGCGGCGACCCTGGCCGCCTGTGGCAGCCGCGTTTTGCTGATCGACCTGGATTCCCAGGGCAACGCCACGACCGCGCTGGGAGGCGTTTACAATCAGGGCCCCGGAGCCTACGAGTTCCTGCTGGGCGATGGTCCGGCGGAAAGCCTGTGGCGGGAAACCCCGTATCCCGGCTTGTTCCTGCTGCCGGCCTCGCGCGCGCTGGCCGGGTTTGAAATCGAGCTGACCGGCCAGCAGCACCCCCAGTACGTTCTGCGCCGGCGCCTGGCGGCCCGGATGCCGCCGGTTGATCACATCCTCATTGACTGCCCGCCGGCCCTGGGCCTGCTACCGGTCAACGCGCTGGTCGCGGCGCACGGGGTGCTGATGCCGGTGCAAAGTGAGTCCTTTGCCCATGACGGCCTGGTCAACGCCTGCGTCAGCCTGAAAAGCATCAGCGACGCCTTCAATCCCCGGCTCGCCCTGCAAGGGGTGGTGATCACCATGCGCGGCACCGATCCCACCAGCAGGACCTTCGACAAGCTCATCCGCGCCAATTTCGCCGAGGCGGTGTTTCTGGCCAACGTGCCCCGGGATCCCCTGGTCGCCGAGGCCGCCGCGTGCAACCAGCCGGTGGTTGTTTTCGCCCCCCGCGCGCCGGCGGCCCAGGCCTACCTGGAAGTCACCCGCGAGGTGCTGGAACACGAGCAGGCCGCGCGCATGCGCCTGGAGCAGCAGATCCTGCGCGAGGAACGCGCCGCGCCCCCGGCCGACACCCCTCCGCCCGGACACGATGCCCTGCGCCCGCCCGTGCCGCTCCCGGGCCTGCCCGGACTCGCCATCACCGATCCCGAGACCACGACGCTCGCGGCCCGCGCCGTCCTTGACCGCTGGTCACGCGACCAGCGCGCGCCGTCGGACGAGGAGCCCTCGATCACGCCCCGGCGCCCGGCGGCCCGGCCCTCGCCGCTGGCGTCTCCCGCCGGCGCCGACGCGGCCCCGGACCCGGTCGCGCCCACCCATCAGCCCGAGGCGCCCGAGGACGGCATTCCCGTGGACTGGACCGACGCCGTTGACGAAGGCTTCGCGCCCGACCCGACCGACCGGCGCTTGCGTTTCCTGGTCTGGGCCTCGGCAATCGTGGTCGTCCTGGTCGGGGGCGCCGTGGCGGCCGACCTGGTGATTCCTCTTATTCCGTGAGATTTCAGCCCAATATTAACGGGGTGATCACGATGTTAACCGAAACATTCTCCCTGAAGGGGGGGCTCCCCCCGCTCGCGTGCCGCGACGACAGCAAGGACACCGTTTCCATGACGAACAGCCTGGATTCGCTGACCCGGGCCGAACTCAAGGTGATCGAGGACCTGTTCATGCAGGAGATCACGGGAAAAATGATCGAGGTGGCCCGTCGCCATGCCCAGACCCTGGCCGAGCAGGGTCTGATCGAGGAAGCCGTCTTCGTCACCGGGTACCAGCCCAGCGGCGCCGTGACCCGGATGGGATTTCGCCTGACCCCGATCGGGCATTTCCGCTATTGCCAGTGGTGCGACCGCGCCCTTTCCTGACCCCGAGTAACGGATTTTTTCCGATATCCTTTTTATTTCCGGAGTGTTGAACACCCATTCCTTCCTTCCCGAGACCGGAGACCGCCATGCCCCTTGAGCCCAGCGACCCCGATTTCGCCCAACGCGTTCAAGCCAGCTTCGAAAAACAGGCCGTCATGGGCCTGCTGGGGGTGACCCTGGACGCGGTTGGCCCCGGCACCTGCACCTTGCGCCTGCCCTTTCGCGCCGACCTGTGCCAGCAGCACGGCTATCTTCACGCCGGCATCACCACCACCCTGGCCGATACCGCGTGCGGCTATGCCGCGTATTCGCTGATGCCGGCGGAGTCCTCGGTGGTGTCGGTCGAGTTCAAGATCAACCTGCTGGCCCCGGCCGTGGGCGAGGCCTTCCTGGCCCGTGCCCAGGTCGATCGCTCGGGCAAGACCTTGAGCGTGGTTCGCGCCGAGGTCGTGGCCCTGCGCGACGGCCGCGAGGTGCCCGTCGCCCTCATGCAGGCCACCATGATCTGCCTGCCCGGCGGTGCTGTCTGACGGAGATCCAGACCCGCGCTTGCATCGCCGCCCGAAATGGTCAAGATCGCCTGGTCCCCGGCTCCCTTGCCGGGGCCCCCTTTGCAACACCAGACGGATTCCTTTCCATGCAGCCGCGCGTGACCGACGAGACCCAGGCCCCCGACGACGCCCAACCCGCCCCCAGCGCCATCTGGGGCGGCCGTTTTGCCAGCGGGCCGTCCGCCGTCATGGAAGCAATCAATGCGTCCATCGGGTTCGACAAGCGCCTGTACCGCCAGGATATCGCGGGCTCGCGCGCGCACGCGGCCATGCTGGTCGCGGTTGGCCTGCTCACCGAGGCCGATGGTCAGGCGATCGACCAGGGCCTGGCCCGGATCCTGACCGAAATCGACTCCGGCGTCTTCCCCTTCAGCACCCGGCTGGAGGACATCCACATGAACGTGGAAACCCGCCTCAAGGACCTGATCGGCGAGGCGGCCGGACGCCTGCACACCGCGCGCTCGCGCAATGACCAGGTCGCCACCGACTTTCGCTTGTGGATTCGCGACGCCATCGATTTCGTGGACGGCGCGCTCGCGACCTTGCAGCACACCTTGATCGACCGCGCCGAGGAATACGCCGCCACGGTCATGCCCGGCTTCACCCACCTGCAAACCGCGCAGCCGGTGACCCTGGGCCATCATCTGCTGGCCTATGTCGAAATGCTGGGCCGCGACCGGGGCCGGTTCGCCGACGCCCGCGCGCGGCTCAATGAATGCCCGCTGGGCTCGGCGGCCCTGGCTGGCACCGGGTTTCCCATCGACCGCTTCATGACCGCCCAGGCCCTGGGCTTCGATCGCCCCTGCGCCAATTCGCTGGACGGGGTGTCGGATCGCGACTTCGCCCTGGAATACCTGGCCGCCGCCAGCGTGTGCGCCATCCACCTGTCGCGCCTGGCCGAGGAACTGGTGGTGTGGACCAGCGCCCAGTTCGCCTTCGTGCGCCTGCCCGACGCCTATTCCACCGGCAGCTCGATCATGCCGCAAAAGCGCAATCCCGATGCCGCCGAGCTGGTCCGCGCCAAGGCCGGGCGGGTCATCGGGGCCCTGAACAGCCTGCTGGTGGTCATGAAGGGCCTGCCGCTGGCCTATTCCAAGGACATGCAAGACGACAAGGAACCGGTGTTCGAGGCCACCGATACCCTGGAGCTGTGCCTGGCCGCCATGACCGGCATGATCGCCCACATGACCGCCGATCCGGTGCGCCTGCGCGCCGCCGCCGGCCAGGGCTTCACCACCGCGACCGACCTGGCCGACTGGCTGGTGCGCCGTCTGGGCACCCCGTTTCGCGATGCCCACGCCGTGGCCGGACGCCTGGTCCGCCTGGCCGAAACCAGGGGCGTGGGCCTGGAGGAACTGAGCCTGGCCGAGATGCAAACCATCGAACCGCGCCTGACCGAGGAAGCGGCCGCCGTGCTGTCGGTGGATGCCTCGGTGCAGGCGCGCACCAGTTACGGCGGCACGGCTCCCGAACGGGTCCGGGCCGCGTGCCAGGCCGCGCGCGAGCGCTTCGCGCGGCCGGCCCCATGAGACCGCCGCGCCGCCTGGGGGCGGTCGTGACCCTGGCGCTGGTGGTGGCCGTGGCGGCGTGTGCCCGCGTGGCCCCCAACCGGCCGGTGGAAGGCGCCCCCTACCCGGTGCGCTATCCCTTCGAGACCCCGGGGCTGTACGCGCCCACCTACCCCGCCGACGCGGCCGAACGCCAGCGCCTGCGCGACAAGGCCCTGGATGACCAGGGCCGCTTGTTGCCCCCGCCGCCCCTGCCGCCGGACCCGGGGTCATGACGGCCCCGCGAACCGGCGCTCGCCTTGCCTCTTGCGACCCTGGCCGCCGGCCAGGGTCCCGGATGGGGCGGGTGGTGCTGGTTCTGGTCCTGACCTTGCTGGGCGTGGGGCCCGCCACCGCCCAGGGGCAGGTTCAGCCCCTGGTCGCGGATCTTTCCCAGCACCTGGTCGCGATCACCACCGCCTATTCGGGCACCGAGGTCCTGCTTTTTGGCGCCACCGATGGCCCGGGTGACGTGGTCGTGGTGGTGCGCGGGCCCATCGCCACCCACGTGGTGCGCCGCAAGGACCACCTGGGGGTCTTGTGGGCCAACCGGGAAAGCGTGGTGTTCGAGGACGTGCCCACCTTCTACCAGGTTGCCTCCAACCGGCCCCTGGAGGAATTCGCGCGGCCCGAGGTGCTGGCCCGCCACCAGATCGGCGAGGATTACCTGATCTTGCCGGTCCAGGAGGAAGAACGCTACCGCCCCGAAATCCTGGCCCGCTTCCGGACCGCCTTCCTGCGCCTGAAGCGCGAGGAGGGCCTGTACAGCGGCAGCGTCCAGGGCCGGATCCAGACCCTGAGCAACCGCCTGTTTCGCCTGAACCTCACCTTCCCGGCCAACGCCCCGGTGGGGCCCTACATCGTCGAGGTTTACCTTTTCCGGGAAGGGCACGTGATCAGCGCCGAGATCACGCCCCTGGTGATCAGCAAGATCGGCGTGGGGGCCGACCTGTCGGAAGTGGCCACCAACCGGCCGGTGCTCTACGGCTTCCTTGCCGTCTTCGTGGCCAGCCTGGCCGGGTGGATGGCCGACGTGGTTCTTCGCAAGCGCTGAAGGCCTCCCGCCCTCGTTTCGGGGCGACGCACAAGGTCATCGCCTCGGGGGCGAGGCCGGCGCCTTGAAAGGCGCCCGCTTATTTCTGGAAATATTCCAAGACGAGGCGATATTCTACCCGTCTGCCTGCCCTCAACCCCCAAGGACGTCGCCCATGGAGACCTCCGCTTCCTCCCCTTCCGTTTCCGACACACCGCCCGGGCATACCCGTATTTTCCTGGTCGTGGTGGACGACACCGAGGAGATGCGCGCCGCCCTGGCGTTTGCCTGCCGCCGCGCCCGGGCCACCGATGGGCGGGTGGCGCTGCTGCGGGTGATCGAGCCGTCCGAGCTTCAGCACTTTGCCTTCATCGGCAAGATTGTCGAACACGAAACCCGTGAACAGGCCGAGCAGATGCTTCAGCGCATGGCGGCCGAGGTCAACCGCCGCTCGGGACACCTGCCCTCGCTGCACGTGCGCCAGGGCAAGCCCGTGGACGAGTTGCTGGCGCTGGTGCGCGAGGATCCCGGCATTTCGGTGCTGGTCCTGGCCGCGGGCCGGGGCAAGGAGGGGCCCGGCCCCCTGGTCACGGCCTGCGGGGCCGGGTTGGGCTCGCGCCTGCGCATTCCCGTGACCATCGTCCCCGCCGGCATGAGCGAAGAGGAAATCGAACGCCTGGCCTGAGCGGGGGAAGGGCTGCGCGCGCCTTCCCCCTCCGTTTCTCCCCCGCGTCCCCCGGTGGGGGAAGCCGGTCAGGCCTTGCCAGGCACCCGGCTGGTCAGGCGCAGCCAGGCATAGCCCAAGACCCCCGAGAGCAGCGAACCGGCCAGCACGCCCACGCGCACGTCGGTGGCCCGCTCGGGGCTTTCGCCAAAGGCCAGGGTCCCGACAAACAGGCTCATGGTGAAGCCGATCCCGGTGAGCAGGGCCACGCCATAGAACTGGGCCCACGTGGCCCCCTCGGGCAGGCGGGCCAACCCCGTGCGAATGCCCAGCCACGAAAACACCATCACCCCCACCTGCTTGCCCACCACCAGGCCCAGCAGAATGCCAAGCGGCACCGGGGCCAGCAGGCGATCCAGGCTCACGCCCTCCAGCGACACGCCAGCGTTCGCGAACGCGAACAAAGGCAGGATGCCAAAGGCGACCCACGGGTGCAAAACGTGCTCCAGATGGCGGCTGGGGCTGCCTTGCCCCTCCCCGGCGCGCAGGGGAATCGCCAGCGCCAAGACCACGCCGGCCAGGGTGGCGTGCACCCCTGATTTCAGCACGGCCACCCACAGCACCGCGCCCAGCAGCATGTAGGGGGTGAGCGCCCGCACCCCCAGGCGGTTGAGGGCGATCAGGGCACCCACGCATACGCCCGCGAACCCCAGGGCCGTGGTGGACAGATCGGCCGAATAGAACAAGGCAATGATCACGATCGCCCCCAGGTCGTCGAGGATGGCGAGCGCGGTGAGCAGAATTTTCAAGGACAGGGGCACCCGGGGCCCCAGCAAGGCAAGGATGCCCAGGGCAAAGGCGATGTCGGTGGCGGCTGGAATCGCCCAGCCCCGGGCCAGGGCCGGATCGTGGGCGTTGACCAGGAGGTACAAGGCGGCGGGAACCACCATGCCGCCCAGGGCGGCCAGGCCCGGCAAGGCCAGGCGGTCGGGCGAGGAAAGGTCGCCTTCCAGGGCCTCGCGTTTGATTTCCAGGCCGACCAGCAGGAAAAACACGGCCATCAGGCCGTCGTTGATCCACAAGAGCAAGGGCTTGTCCAGACGCAGGTCGCCATAGGCCAGGGTCACATGGGTGGCGAACGTCTGGTCATAGAACCCGGCAAGGGCCGAATTGGCCGCGATCAGGGCCAGCACGGCGGCGCCCACCAGAAGAAGGCCGGCGGACGCCTCCAGGCGCAGGAAGGCGATCAAGGCGGTCAGGGGCATATAAACACTCCGGCCCCCGTCCGGCGCGCCCGAACCCGGACAGGGGGTCAGATCAGGAACGACAACGGGAACGCCTGTCCGCCTCGTGTCCCCTAGGGAGGGAACACCCCGGCCCGCGACAAGCCCCCAAGGGGCGCGTTCCCCATATGGCATCCCCAGGGCGCCAATGCAAACCCGTGTGGCTTGCGGGGCAACCGGGTGAAGCCCTGGATGCCCTTGGAAGAGGGCTCTCAACGCCGCGACTGCGGCGCGGTCGTGACAGCCTTGTTCGCGCGCCTTATCGCGCCTTATAGTGACGCCCCATGTACGTCGTGGCCGTGGCCAATACCAAGGGCGGGTGCGGCAAGACCACCTTGGCCACCCATCTTGCCGCCAATTTCGCCGGGCGTGGCTTCGCCACCGCGCTGGGGGATCTTGATGTGCAGGGCAGTGCCCTGGCCTGGACGCGGCGCCGCCCCCCGGCCCATCCCGTCGTGCGCGGGATTGACCTGACGGGGACCGGGACGGTGCCCACCGGCCTCGACCGCCTGGTTGTCGATGTCCCCGCCGCCCTGGAGCGCGACGCGCTCAAGACGGTGGTTCGCCAGGCGGACGTGCTGGTTGTTCCCGCCCTGCCCGGCCCCTTCGACGAGGATGGCCTGGCCCGTTTCCTCGACCTGCTGGAAACCTTGAAGCCCGTTCGCAAGGGCCGGCGCGCGATCCTGATCGTGGCCAACCGGGTGCATCCGGCCTCGCGGGCGCTGGCACGGCTGGAATCCTTCCTCGCGCCCCTGCCCTACCCCCTGGTCGCGCGGCTGCGCGACTCCCGGCGCTACGAAACCCTGGCCGGATCGG
This sequence comes from Pararhodospirillum oryzae, assembly GCF_007992075.1. Lineage (GTDB taxonomy): Bacteria > Pseudomonadota > Alphaproteobacteria > Rhodospirillales > Rhodospirillaceae > Pararhodospirillum > Pararhodospirillum oryzae. The sequence continues at coordinate 21,307 of NZ_BJZO01000002.1, read as the reverse complement.
GACTGAGTCTGTTCGATGCGCCGCCGGCGCGGGCGGCGGGCGTGCTTTCCGACTGGAAAAGCCTGCTTGATGCCCTGGAATGCCATGATCCCGGATAAGGGGCCCGGACAGGATAAGGACGCGGCGGCCTTGCCTGGGGGACTCCCTGGGCATCACCGGACTTATCCACAGGCGTGTTTTTTCGGGGAAATCGCGGACATTCAAAAGGCAAGCGCCGTTATTCGCCCCTTTTCCCGGTGTTATCCACACCCCGCCCCGAGCCGTTCCCGAGCTGTTATTCAATCTGCGACAGGTCCAGCTCGCCCATGTTGGCCATCAGCGCGAACGAGGCGATGATGACATCGGCCGAGGCCGCGTAGGCGTCGGCCTGGGCATTGAACAACGCGGTTTCACCCGAGAGCAGATCGATCAGCGAACGCTGGCCCAGCTGACGCTCGCGCCGCGCCAGGTCCAGGAACTCGCCGGCGATATTGGCCTGATTGGCCAGAATGCGCGCGTTGGCCCGGGAGGTTTCCAGGCGCTGCCAGGCATTGCGCACCCGCTCCTCGACCGTGATCCGGGTATCGGCCTCGGTATGCCCCGCCGACTGGGCTTCGGCCTCGGCGGCGCGCAGCGAGTTGAACGCGGTCAGCCCAAGATTAATCGTCCAGGTTGCCCGCACCTTGACCGAGGTTTCCATTTTCTCGCCCTTGAGCGAGTCCACGTTGTGTTTCAAGCTGTTGGCCGCGACCAGATCGACACGCGGGAACAAACGCTCGCCGCGCACGCTGCCGGTCATCGCCTGTTGCGCGGCGGCGGTCGCTTCTTGCACCTTCAAGACCGGGCTCTTGTCGAGGGCGATGGCCAGGGCATTGTCCAGGCTGTCGGGGAGCACGCCGTCCTTGGGGCCCTTCAGGGCCACCAGCGAGGCCGTGTCATCGGGCACGAATCCGAACACCGCCTTGAAACGGTTGCGGGCGATCTGCACCGAGCCCTCGGCCTGGACGCGCCGCGCCTCGGCGCCCGCCAGCTGGGTCTTGGCCTGCAACACGTCGGTGGACAGGCCCGAGCCGCGATCCACCCGGGCCTGCTCCAGGCCGGTCTGGCGGCGGATGTTTTCCTCGGACTGGCGGGCATAGTCCAAGATGCGCTCGGCGCGCATCAAGGTGACATAGGCCGAAACCGCGTCTTGCATCAAGGTCAGGCGGCTTGACTGGGCCTCGGCCCTGGCGCCTTCCAGAAGCAGGCGCTGGGCCTCGATCCGACCGTTCGAGCCGCCAAAATCCCAAAGAAGCTGGGTCAGGACCGCATCCATCTGCCAAGCCTGGTAGGTCGGATCCGACATGGAGGGGCGTTGGTTATGCTCAACCCCTCCCGTGCCCTCCAAGGTCAGGGTCGGAAACCAGCTGCCCAGGGTTTCGCGGGCCCGGTTGCGGGCCGCCTCGACGCGGGCATCCGCCGCCACGACCTTGTCGTAGGTTTTTTCCACCTGGGGCAGCAGTTCTTGAATAGACTGCGCCCACGCCGCCGGAGCGACCGCGCCCAGCGCCCCCGCCACCATCAGCACCGAGACTGTCCGCACCCCGATCACAGCGCACCCCCTTCATGATCAAGCGGATCAGCGTTCCACGACGGACCCCACCCAGCCGACCGCGCTTCTTTTTCACTCAGACCGACGGTATGACATCGATCCTCGCCCCCGTCGAGAGGTCCCGACCCCCTTCCCCAGGGGACGGCGGACGATTCACGGCTCTTGTGTTCCAACGAACAGAACCATCGGTTCCGTTTCCGGTGCGTTGACCACGACACGCCCCCCGGACAGGATTCGGACGAACCACCCGCGATGCCCGGCCTCCGCCACCAACACGGCGGGACGGGGCGCCTGGAACCCCAGGGGATGAGCGTGGCGGTCTCCACCCCGGGCCCAGAAGCGCAACTCGCCGGCCAGGGTCTGGTCATCCCATTGACGGACGACCCGCGCTTCCCAGCGCTCGGCCAGGGCCTGGCGCTGGTCGCTGGCCAGCCGGCGCAGCACCCCATGGCGCTCCAGGTCGGCGCGCAGCCCTTCCCAGGTCTCGGCCGCTTCCAGCGTGGCCAGGGCCAGGGCCCAGACGGCCGCCGCGTCGTCGTCGGACGCGCCCCCGCTCATGGTCACCACCCTTGAGCCGCGGGACCCACCCCGTGGTCCAGGACCTGGGCGGCGGACCCGCGCACGGCCACGAAGCGACACGCGAGCGGGGTGGCGCGCGGTCCCCACACCCGGCGCGGTTCGGCGGGCGCGCGGCCGACCACGTGAATCACCGGACGACCGGGCTGGCCGGGAACCAGGGCGTACACGCCTCGGATATAGGCGCGGGCCAGATCACGGTCGCTCACGCGCCCCCCGGTCAGGAAATGGAACCCATCGCAATACAGCACCCCGGTGCCGGCCTGAAGGCGCCGCGCCGCCCGGCGGGCCTCGCTCAGGCTTTCAAAGGCAAACGGGCGTTCTCCCCGGCCCAGCAAGGGCGGCTGGGTGGCTTCGTATTCCTCCAGCAGCGCCGGGCCCGCCGGTTCGGCCTCGCCGCCGTCGCGACGCGCCATCATGCGGGCCGTGAGCAAAGGCAGAACGACCAGGCCCAGGGCCACCAGGATCACGGAAGCGTGCGCCGCTTCGCCCAGGGCACTCATCCCGGCCATGAACCCGGCGGACAGCACGGTCCCCGTCAAAAGCAGGATGGTCGGCATGGGGATTTTTCTCCGGTTGGCTGGCGGGGCGCCCCGTTGCGCCCGCCTGCCTTCCGGAATACCCGCCCGTGGTTAATAATCCACGAAAGGTTCGGCCTCTAACCCCATCATTGCGAACGACTTGCCCGCTCAAGGGCACCCAGCCACAAACGCACCCGCGCCCCATTGTCTCCCAGGTCCCAAGCCCCCTCGCGCGAGCGGCTGAGGAGAAAAACGCTGGCCCCGGAAGCCTGCGTCTCCCCGGAGGCTTCCCCGGCGATGGCCGGTTCCACGGGCACGACCTGCACCCGGATCACCTCGGGAAAACCCAGGATGGGCGTGCGCTGAACCAGGTCCAGGCGCCCGGCCGCCTGATCCTCGTCCAGCACCGTGACCAGGGGCTGGGCGGTGAAGGTGGACCGGGCCAGCGTGAACAACGCCGCCGGAGTCAGCGCGAACACGGGGCTTTCCACGTCGGGTTCGCCGTCGGCGCAGGCCTCGGGCGGACAGGCCAGGGCCTGGGGGGTGCCCGCCACGGCCTCGGGCGCGTCCAGCACATCCAAGGGCAAGGGGGACGGATCGGGAAACAGGTCGGCCGTGGGCAGGGGGCGGCCGGTCGAGGCAGCCCAGCCAAACGCGCCCAGCCCCACGAGAGCCAGACCCAGCACGACGACAAGAACGCGGTTCATGAATCGCTCTCTCCCGGGAAGGAAACGCCCCTTGCCCTACAACAGGCCGGCGGCCCGGGCCTGTTCCTTCAAGGGGTCGCGGAAATTGGGATGCGCGAGCCCGATCAGGGCCCGGGCCCGCTCGGAAACGGTCAGGCCCTTGAGGCTCACGCACCCGAATTCGGTCACGATGTAATGGCTTTCCATGCGCGGGTCGGTGACCGGACCCGACAGCGTGGGCACGATGCGAGACAAGGTGCCGTCCTTGGCCGTGGAGTGCAAGGCAATGAACGACTTGCCCCCCTTCGAGGCGTAGGCGCCACGAATGAAATCAAGCTGCCCCCCCGGACCCGAGAATTCAACACCCCCCAGGCTTTCGCTGTTGATCTGGCCAGTCAGATCAACCTCAATGGCCGAGTTTACGCTAATCATCGTATCGTTTTTACGAATCACCGATGGATTATTCACCCAGATCACCGGATAGCCCACGATACTGGGATTATCATCCATGAATTCGTACATGGCCTTGTCACCCAAAGCCAGGGTGTAGACATGCTTGTAGGGCAAGATATTCTTGCGCCGGCCATTCAACACGCCCTTGCGAATCAACTCGACCATGGGCGGACTGAACAGCTCGGAATGCAGCCCCATGTCGTTGTGGTTGGACAAAAACGACATCACCGCGTTGGGCACGCCGCCGATGCCCATCTGCAAGGTGGCCCCGTCGGGGATCTGATCGGCGATCAGACGGCCGATCACGATGTCTTCCTCGGTGCCTTCCTTTTGCAGGACTTCCATCAAAGGCGCCTCGTGCTCGACGACGGCGTCCACGTCACTGACGTGCAGCAGGTTTTCGCCAAACACCCGGGGCATGTTGGGATTGACCTCGACAATCACGCGCCGGGCCCGGCGCACCACCGTGGCCCCGTAGTCCGCGTTGGTGCCCAGGCTGAAAAAGCCCGCCTTGTCCATGGGTGAAACCGTCAGCAAGAACACATCGGGTGAAATGTGCTCGGTGAGCAGCCGGGGCGCGTGGTGAAACGTGCACGGCACGTAATGCACCCACTGCTTGCCTTCCGCATAGCCCTTGCGGGCCAGGGCCCGGTCATGGGCACTCATGAACAGCGGACACGGACGAACCACGTCCATCAGATCGGGAACCAGCAGGGTTTCCACCGCCGCCGCGCTCGCGTGCATGTAATACACGCGGATATCGGCCAGCGATCCCGAGCGCGCCCGGTCGGCCAGGGCCTTCATCAGGGCCGGGGGCTGCGACACTCCCATGGAAAGGATGACATTGGTCCCGCTTCTCAACGGCGCCACCGCGTCCGCCGGCTGCACCAGTTTGCGGGCATACTCATCGTCGTATTGGGTCACGGGGCAGTCCTCCAGGCCAGCGGTCGGGGGTCCAGGGTCCTGCCACGGTACTGATATCCGCACGCGAAGGAAACCGTGACTTTGCGGTGCAAGAAAGGCGTCACGGTTCCCGCGCGGGACCTACCACGAGCGCACGGCGCCTACGTCAACATGGACGAATCCGCTTTTGGGGTAATATCCAACCCCTCCCTTCTGAAGGGACAAGGCGGCGCTGCGCAGCTGCGGCAAGCTGCGGTCCTGCAAGGCGATATCGACCGCCATGCCTTCCATGTGCAAACTGTTGCGCGCGACGCCCGAACTCTTCTGGCGCAAAAGAGAATTCGTCTCGGGGGAGCGGTAGCCGCAAATGATCTGGAAGGGCTTGCCGGTCTCCAGGCGCCCGCCCAGGGCGTACAGCAGATCCAGAAGCGAGCTGTCGATGCGGTGCACCTGACCGGTGCGGTGGTCGCGCAAAACGTGGTCGAACTCGCGCATAACCTCGGGGATGTATCGGCCTTCTGCCCAATAGATGCGGCGGATACGTTCGCCAGTATGTATGTTCTCAAAAGAAAGGGCCCTTTCGAAGGACCCTGATTTGCTGGCGAAAGCCATGGGAGAATACATGGTTGCGGTTGCAGCCCCGAACAGGGCCACGAAACCGCGCCTTGTCATGGCGGACGGACCATTTCCCCTCGTTGACACGTCCCGTGCCTCCTTTTTCTGCTCAGAGCGTTTCGGTGTTTTTGAAAATTTGCCCCCCCCTTCTACACAAGGCTCCCCGCCTTGGGCAACCCTAAAAAGCACTCTTCCCGGGCAAATCATCGCCCCTTATTCATCCTTCGGTACAAGGGGCGGAGCCTGCAAAACGGCTGCGCAGGCCTCCGGCAGGACAGGAGCCGGCGGCGGCGGGGGGCGGGAGGGCACCCGTCTGGCCCGGGTGACATCGGCCACCCAGTGGTCCAGGCTCGGATCACAGCCCGATCCCGGAGGAATGGGCGGCCCCGGCCGGCACGACGGGGAATCGGCCGGGCACGCGAGGCGCACATGCACATGGCTGTCGTGGCCCCACCAGGGGCGCACCCGCGCGAGCCAGGCGGCTCCCCCTCCGGGTTCGCTCGCCGCCTCCTGGCACAGCGCCCGTTTCAAGACCGGGTTCAAGAACAAGCGCTCGACCCGGGGATCCTGGGCCAGATGGCGAATCAGCCGGCGCACCGAGACCGTGAACACCAGGGGATCGACCCCGCGCCCGTCGGCGCGCACGGCCGAACGGGCCCGGGGCTGGGCCAGCCAGGCGTCCGACCACGGCGGAGGGCGATCGGTCCCCAGCCACAAGTCGGCATCAAGCCCGTTCATATGGCTGCGATGCCCGGCGGGCATGGGCCCGCCCCGGGGTTGCGCCGCGTCCCCCAGCAACAAGGGCCCCTCGCCGGTCTGGTGGCGCCACCGGGCCAGATCGGCCAGAAACGCCGCCAGTACCGGATGCCCCCAGGCCCGGTTGCGGGCCGGACGCAAGACCACCAGCTCGGGGCCGGCCGCCGTGCCCGGTCCGGCCAGGGGGACGGCCCCGGCCACGCACCCGGCGGCGGCCGAGCCGATGACCTGGGCCGGCCCGGGGCTGGGGGTTCTCGCGCGGGCCCACGCCGACGGCGGGGCAACGTCGGCCGCTCCGGCGTCGGCGCTCCCAAGAAGGCATGCCATCGCCATGCCCCCCACCCAGGCGCGCGCAAGGGGGCGAAAGAAAATCGCCATCCTTCCCCCTACAGACCGACGGCGGCCCGATAGATTGCCAGAAGTTCTTCTTCCTCGGCCAGGTCGTGTTTATTCTTTTTGCGCATGGAAATCAGCTTGCGCAAAACCTTGACATCGAAACCGCTCGATTTCGCCTCGGCGTATACTTCCTTGATATCGTTCGCGATGTTGGCCTTTTCTTCCTCAAGGCGCTCGATCCGCGCCACGAAGGCGCGCAGCTGATCGACGGCAACGCCATCAATATCCACGGGGGCGCTGGCGGGGCCCTCATCTTCTAGCACGTCCATGCCCGGTCTCCTTGATGGTCCCGTATTGTTCCGGTGGAAAGGCGGGACAGTAGCCCCGGCCGCCGATCGCGGCAAGCATCCCGGCTGCCCGAAAACGCCTCCGTCGGCCAACCGGACCTCAGAACAAGGCCACCACGGCGTACACCACCACGCCGGCCACGACCGCGAGGCCAGCGTCGCGACGCCAGGCCAGCATGGCCACGGTCGCCGCCAGCGCCGTCAGCAGCGGGGCCGCCGCCTCGCCTTCCAGGGCCCTGGCCCCCAGCGGGGTCCAGGTCAGGGCCGCGAGGGCGGCGATCAGGCTGGGCCCCAGCGCCGCGAAAGGCCCCTCGGGCCCCATCCACGCCGACAGGTGCCGGGCATGACGCCCCAGCAAAAAGGGCAAGACCCGGGTCAGGTAGGTGGCCAGACCAATCACCACGATGGCCAGGATCAGGCTCATGGCCGGGTCCTCCCCTCGCCCGCCCCCTGGGGCGACGCCCGCCGTTTCCGGAAAAAGCGGCGCTGGGCCCAGGCCACCACCACCCCGGCCAGCCCGCCCGCCAGCAAGGCCAGCCCCGAGCGCCCGACGACCGCGAAGGGCACGCTGGCCGCCGCCGCCGCCAGCATCGGCGCCACGGTGGCGCGGGTGACATTCAGCCAAGCCAGGGCCAGGAACAGGGCCGGCAAGGCGAACCCCGTGGCGGCGGCCGCCGCCGGCGCCTCGCGGGCCAGGGCATCGCCCACGAACACCCCCAGCGCGGTTCCCGCCACCCAGGCGCCATAGGCCCCCGCCCCCAGGCCGAGAAGCCACCGCGCCGGCAGCGTTCCCCCGCCGGAGCGGGCCAGGGTCGAGGCGAAAACCTCGTCGGTCAGGGAAAAGGCATACAAAAAGCGCACCGCGGCGGCGGCCGGCAACCGGGCCATCACCAGCGGCCCATACAGCAGATGGCGCAGGTTCAAGGCAATGCACAAGGCCGCCACCGCCGGAAGGGCCGTGCCCGAGCCCAGGGCGGTCAGCATCAGGAACTGGCTGGCTCCCGAATAAACCACCGCCGACGTGGCGATGACCTCGGGCGCCCCCAGCCCCGCCGCCTGCCCGGCCGCCCCGAAGGCGATGGCCACGGGGGCGTATCCGATCATGATCGGCGCCGCCGCGCGCAGGCCCGCCCCGAACGAGGCCCCCGGCCCGGGCTCGCCCCGCGCCGGGGAAAGGGGGGGGTGTTCGCCTGCATCTGCCATGGCAGACCTCCCGATTCAATCAAGAAAAGACGAGTCGCGAGCCGGAATCCGAGCCTTTTTCCTTCAAAAAACCGGGTCCGGACGATAATCGGACACGGAACGACCGTATTTTCACGCCTTTTTCGAGTTGCATGGCGGGTTTCCGCCTTTTCCCCCCTCCGACTCCCGGATGCCACCTTGGACCGCGCCCCCCGGCACGGAGAACCTCAGGGCTCCAGGGTCAGGCGATGAAGCACCCAATCGGGTTGCGCCACGAACCCCTGCTTTTCGTAGAAACGACGCGCCTCGTTCCAGCCCAGCACGTTGACGTCCAGGCGACCGCACCCCCGTTCGCGACCCAGCGCGATGGCCCGGGCGACCAGGGCGCGCCCCAAACCGGTGCCGCGCCATTCCGGACGCATGTAAAGATCATGGATCATCAGGCCCGGACGCGCGAGCCAACTGGAATAGGTGGGAATCAGCATCAGGAAACCGACCACCTGCCCGGCCTCCTCGGCCACCAGGCAGGTGAACAGCGCCCCGGGGCCGAAGCCATCGCGTTCGAAGGCCTCGACCGTGCAACGCAACGCGCCCGCCGGCGCCTGCTCGAACGCGGCCAGCTCGCGCAGCATCCCCACCACCGCCCCCATGTCGTCGGGCGTGGCCAACCGTACCTGTCTTGTCTGCGCATCCGACATGTTTGCCGTCATAACCGAAAACGCCTCCGTCCCATCCGGGGGGATCGGGGCCAGACCCCTTGCCTGGCCCTTTTCCCTTACTTCAAGAAATCAGCCAGCCCCAGGGCCAGGCGGGCATAAGCCGGGTTGTAGGTCAGGCGCACCGCCAGGGGTGTCTGCGCTTTTTCCTGCTCGCGGGTGGGCTCGCCCAGGCGCACGGACGTGGTCGCGGGCGTCACCCCCTGGCACAAGGCGGAAGCCGCCCGCTGAGGAGGCGCCGCGCAGCCACAATAGCGGGCCTCGTCCCCGGGATGGGCGTAGGCCAGGCAGGTCCGGTAGCTCCCGTCGCGTCCGTAATGAGGATTGCCTGGCGCCACGGGAAGAGCCAGGTGGCCCAGTTCGGTCACGCAGGCTCCCGAGCCACCCCCAAACGGACACGACGCCTTCAGACCCGCCGCGCGGGGCGTGCATCCCTCGACCAGGGGAGCGGCCCCTTGCACGCAGGCCACCCGGGTCGTATCCGCCGCCAGGGGCGCGATCTCGTCGGCACGGGCGGCCAGGGTGGCGGGGGCCGCCATCAGCAGCAGCCGGCTGTCGGGACTGGTCGCCCATTTTTCGAAAAAGGTCAGGGCCGCCTTGGTGTCGATCACGGAATCCTCGGCCGCCACGGCCATGAACACCGGCATCGGCAAGGGGCGGGGCGCGGCGACCGTCTCCCCCATCAGGGTCATGAGTTGACGCAGCGAGACCAGCGGAAAGGATTCGTAGCGGGCGAAATCCAGATCCTCGTCGATCCGCAGCCAGTCCCGTTCCGGCCCGAAGCCCGCCGCAAGCGCCAGCCCGCCCGCGAACATGTCAAACCCAAAGGGGATCTTGTGGATCGGAAACCGGTTGTCCGCGCCCAGCGCCGGGGCCAGCAAAACCAGCGAGGCCACGGCCGGGGTGGTCGGCTTCGCGTTGAGAACCAGATCCACGGCCAGGGTCGCGCCCAGCGAATAGCCCACCACGTGCACGCGATCAACCCGGTCCGCGAAACTCTCGACCCCATAGCGCACCGCCGCCCGCCAGGCGTTTTCATCGACGCGCAGGAGATCGCCCGGAACCGTGCCGTGCCCCGGCAGCAGGATGGAACGCACCAGCAAGCAGCGCTCGGGCAAGGTGGCCAGGGTCGTCCCCAGGTCCCGCATGGTGAACGGGCTGTCACTCAGGCCATGGATCAGCAGCACCCCCGCCCGGGCCACGCCGCCACAGCTTTCATCAAGCGGCCATTCACGGGGCGCCACCAGATTAACGTGCGAAGCGCGCGTCACGGGATCGGGATCAATCCCCGCCCGCGCGGTTTCCAGCGCCACCCGGGTATCGGCCACGGTGCGCTCGAACGGCTTGGCCGCCCCGGTTTCATCGAGCCAGGGCGTCAGGGGCATGGCCGTGGGCACATGACGCACCGGCGACCATCGCAAGGCCTCCGGCCCCTTCAAGGTGGAGGCCGGGTGCCAGATCGAGAGCACCACCGCGCCCGCCACCAGCAGCGCAACCACGCTTAACCCAATCACCGCGGCCCAATGAAACAAACGGCCGCTGCTCCGTCGCCTGGTCCGGCGTCTCATGCTTTTTCCCCCTGCCCGCCCCCTGGTCTTGCCCCCTGGGGTCGGATGACTGAATTCACGGCCCCGCGGTGCGTCGGGTCATCGGAAACGGTTCCCCCGTGAGGCGCCCTGGCACCAGAACGAACAAACCTGTCGCCGGACCTCATGGCCCGCACGAGGGCTTTCTCACCGGAACTGCTTCTGGCGTGTGGCCTGCCAAAAGGAAGGGAACCCGACCCGACGCGTCGGCGGATTAGCCCCCCGCCTCCAGCCCATGCGCGAGCAACACGGCCTGGGTGCGGTTATCCGCCTCCAGGGTCTTGAGGATGCTGGTCACGTGGGTTTTGACGGTGGACAGGTTCAGCCCCAGGCGCGAGGCGATTTCCATGTTGGAAAGCCCCTGCCCCATCAGGTCCAGGACTTCGCGCTGGCGCCGGGTCAAGGCGCCCAGGCGGGGATCCTCGCCCTCCAGACTGTCGGGGGGCAGGAACTCCGCGCCCGACAGACGCCACGTTCCCGCCTCGCCCGGGGCCTGTCCCTCGACGCCGCCCACCTGAACGGGGGCGTAGGTTCCGCCATGGGCCACCAGCTTGAACAAGGTCCCGATCAGGGCGTCATCGGTCGACTTGGGGATGAACGCGCGCACGCCCTGGCGCAGCACGGCGCGCATGTCGCTCACGGTTTCGATCATCGAAAACACGGCGACGGGGGCGGGCATGGCCACGGTGACAATGCGCCGGACCTGGGCCAGCCCCTGAAAGCCCGGCATGTGCAGATCCATCACCACCATGTCGAGCGCCGGCCCTTCCCCGGCCAAACGCTCTTCCAGAGCCTCGTAGCCACGGACTTCCTCGAAGGTGGTTCCCGGTTCGACATCGGCCAGGATCAGCTTCAAGGCGCTGCGGATGATGGCATGATCGTCGGCTAGAAGAACACGCATGGCGTCCCCATTCGTTCTGGAAGGGACGAACGGCGTCCCCGGAGTCTTCCTTGATCAGAAAGTAAGGGAAAGTGGCCGCGCGTGCAGCAGTTTTTGTAAGGGATCTCGCGAGACCGGCGGATCCCCCCTTCCGGTTCGCCAAGCCGATCCATCCCCGATCCCGGGCTTTTTCCGATGGAACACCAAAAAAATTACCGCGTTTTTTGTCTGTTTCCTTCCACGGGCTGGGCATGGGGTCCCGGGCAGGGGGGAAGCCCTCCTCCGAGGGGGGACGGGATACCTTGTCAACGACGCTCCCTACTCCCCGACCGAAGCGGGCGCCTTCACGGCACCCGCGATCAGCTGGGTGCGCAACGCTTCCACCTTGGCCCAGTTGGCCTCGCCGATCAGGTCATGGTTGTACCCATCCAGGGCCAGCCGCATGCCCTCTTCCTTCAACCCCAGCGAGACCACGCCCTCGCGCCAGGTTCCCGCGATCAGGCTCCCCACCGCCCGCTGCACGGCGGTATCCACCCGCTTGACGACACTGGTCAGCATGGTGCCCGGGTGAAGGAAATTCTGGTTGGCGTCCACGCCGATGGCGAAAACCCCATGATCGGCCGCCGCCTGGTACACCCCGAGCCCCGAGCGCCCGGCGGCGGCGAAAAGAATGTCGGCGCCTTGTTCAATCAGGCGCTCGGCCGCCAGCAGCCCCTTGAAGGGATCGTGGTAGGCCTCGCCGGTCGTGCCGATGTAGGTTTCCCGCACGGTGAGGGTTGGATCGGCATGGAAGGCGCCGCCCCGGTAGCCGGCCCGGAAGCGCTCGATGACCGGGGTGGACAAGGCCCCGACGAACCCTATGGTCCGCGTGCTGGAAATCTCGGCCGCCAGATACCCCGCCAGAAAGGCGCCTTCGTTCTCGCGAAAAACCAGGGACTGAAACCTGGGCTGCTCCACCACGGCGTCGATCACGCTAAAGCGCGTTGACGGACTAAGGCGCGAGGCTTCCTTGGCCGCCACGTGCAGGCCCCACCCCACGGTGACGACCAGATCGGCCTCGGTCGCCGCCTGCACGATCATCGAGGCTTCCTCGCCCGGGCCGACCGGCTCGAACTCGCGCACCACCACGTCGGCCCCCGCGCACGCGGCCTCCAGGCCCGCGAAGGCCAGCTGATTAAAGCCCTTGTCGAACTTCCCCGCCTCGGAACGCCCGTACACCACGGCGATCCGGGGCCGCACCACGTTTTGGGAACGCCCGCGCGGTTCGACCCCGTCGGCCCGGGCCCCCCGGAACCAGAGCCCGGCCGGAAGACTGCCCAGCAGGGCAAGAAACGTGCGGCGATCCCACTCCATCACGGTACCTCGCGGATCAGCCAGGGCTGGGCCTTGGCCAACTCGAAGAAGGCGTCGGGTTCCAGCGGCTTGGCGAAATGATACCCCTGCCCGTAATCGCAGCCCTCCGAGCGCAGGAAAGCCAGATGGTCGGCGGTTTCGATGCCCTCGGCCACCACGTCCAGCCCGAAGTCATGGCCCACGCCAATGATCGCCCGACACAGCCGGGCGTTTTCGGGCTTGGTGGTGATCTCCCGCACGAACGACTGATCAATTTTCAAAATGCTGACCGGAAGCCGCTTCAGGTAGCTGAGGGCCGAGTAGCCGGTGCCAAAGTCGTCGATCGACAGGGCAATGCCCATGTCGCGCAGGCCCTCCAGCTGCTGGCGCGCGCGGTCCTCGTCGTGGACGAACACCCCTTCGGTGATCTCGACTTCCAGCACCTCGGGCGGCAGATCGGTTTCAACCAGGGCCGCCGCCACCATCGAGGCAACATCCTGGCTGAACACCTGCACCGGGGACATGTTGATCGACACCCGCAAATCGGTGAGCCCGGCCGCGCGCCACACCTGCATCTGGCGGCAGCATTCGCGTAGCACCCACTCGCCAAGCGGAATGATCAGGCCCGAGCTTTCGGCCACCGGGATGAAGCGGTCGGGGCTGATGCGCCCGTGCCGGGGATGGTCCCAGCGCACCAGGGCCTCCATGCCGACCAGCCGGCCGCTGCGCAGGGCGACCTTGGGCTGGTAGAGCAGGTGCAGGTCGCCGCATTCGATCCCGGCGCGCAGGTCCTGGCGAACCCGGGCCGATGCCTCCATGTCCTCGGCCATGGAGAGCTCAAAACGCTGGATCGGGTTGCCGGTGTCATCCTTGGCCCGTTGGGCGGCCAGCTCGGCGCAGCGCTCCAGCGACACCAGATCCGGGGCATCGGCCGGCCAGCACGCGAAGCCGATGCACGGGTGGAGATCAACCGACACATGTCCAACCACCACCGGCAGGCTCAACGCGTCGCGGATGTCCTCGCACACCCGCCATGCCGCTTCGGTGTCCAGATCGTCCACCGTCATCAGCGCGAAATCGTCGGCCCCCAGGCGCGCGGCGATGTCCTCGCCCCGGATCACCTGACGCAGACGGCTCGCCACCTCGGCCAGCAGGCTGTCCCCGGTGTGGTATCCGAAGGTCTGATTCACGTCCTTGAAACGACGCAGGTTGACCCGGTACAAAAACGCCCGACGCCCGGAATCGGCCAGCAGACGCGCGGCGGCCGCGTGAAAACCATGGCGGTTGAACAGATGAGTCAGGGGATCGTTGCTGGCCAGATAGTCGATGCGGGCCATGGCGTCGCGGAAAACCGACAGCGACCGCGCCATGCCCGCGATCTCGTCGTCCCCCATCATGGGAATGGGCGTGTTCAGCTGGCCCCCGGCAATGCGGCGCATGCTGGCCGACAGGCGGTTCAAGCGCCCCACGATGCCACGCCCCACGTACAGCCACGCCACCAGCACGGCGATCAGCAGGCCAGCCGTGCCGGCCAGGGTGATCAGCATCTTGGAAACGCGCAGCTGCCGTTCGGCGTTCAGACGATCGGCATCAACCCCAACCTTGATCCCGGCCAGCATCCCCTGGACCCGCGCGTTGAACTGGTCGGCCAGGGTGCGCACCTGATCAAACTGGGTGGTGGCCACGGTTGCGGCCTTCAGGGCCAGGGCCCGCTGGCGCCCCAGGGCGGCCGGACCATCGACCAGAGCGCCCAGGCGGGTGCAGTACCCGGCGGCGGCCTCGCGCCTGGGTCCGGCGGGCAGGTCGGGGACGGCCGCGCGCATGCGCTCCAGCACTTCATGGGCGCGTTGGTTGAGGGCGGTCACCCGGTTCAGGTCCGGGCTGACCAGCGACTCGCCCAGCATCGAGGTGGCCTCGTTGGCCATGACCAGGAAACGGATCTCGGCCGGCGCCAGCCCCGCCTCCTCGTTGAGCATGAGGCGGTATTCCTGTTGCAAGATGCCCAGTTGCACCGACTCCGCGGCAACCAGGCGCTGGGCTTCCTGGTTGGCCTGCAAGGCCGACAAGATCACCTGCAAGATGGCGCTGATCCGCCCCGACAGCTCGCTGAAGCCGCCAAACCAGTTATCGGCGTCGGGCAGCGACGCCACCACCCGCACCGCGTCGTGCAAGCGTCCCTCGGCCAGGGCAACCTCGCGCCACCGGTCGGCCAGGGTGTTGGCATCGCGCACCAGCAAGGCGTTGGGCAGGGCCGTCAGCAACCCATTGCTGTCCTCGGCCAGGCGCGCGATCGCCAGGATCCCGGGCAGGCGTTTTTGCGTGATCACCGCCAGGGTCGTGGTGGCCTGGCCGTAGGAATGAAACGCAATCCCGGCCACCACCCCGGACAGAAGCGTGATGGTCAGAAAGGCTGTCCACAACCGCGCCCCAATACCGAACCGAAACCGGGGCTCCTCGTCTTCCATCGAAGAAAGGGGATCCCGAACGCCGGACGCGCCTGCTTTCGCTGTCATCTGCATTTCCCGACACATCGTATGCAGAAAAAACCACTCGCACGAAGGCTGCCCTTCATGCCGTCCCGATTGCCGCCGGTCTCCGGCGAGGAGGCCTTGCGTTTAGCGCCCTTATACCCGGTGGCCTCCATGGCGGGGCATGGAAAGCAGGGTATCGCGCCCGCGTCAATCCTGCCACCCCGTATGTGGGGACGGATGAAGGCACCTTCGGCCCCCCCGAGCCACCCGAAACGGTCGTTTTTTCCAAACCGGCCGGCGGGGCGCGGGTTGTGGTTGCGTTGCAAGGGAAACCCGCTAGTCTAGGAAGGCTGGGTGGTTCCTCTTGTCAAAGGAGCCCCCAGGCAGGCGGTCAAGGAGTCGCCACAGATGCCCGACACACCCAGTAGCGGCTATACCCCGCGCCCGACGAACCAGGGCAGCGCGGATGGATCCCTGGCCTTGATTACCATGTACGAGATCAGCAAGATCCTGGGCTCGACCTTGAATCTTGAACGATCTTTGCGAGATGTTCTTAATATATTATCGTCCTATCTTCAAATGCGCCGGGGCGTCGTCACCTTGCGCGAGGATAACGGGGCGCTGGAGGTCGTGGCGGTCACCGGCATGTCCATGCGCAGCGCCCGCGAGGGCGAGGCGCCGTTTCCGCTGGAGGCCATGAACGAGGTCATCGGCACGGCCATGCCGCTGATCGTCTACGACATGGCGGGCGATGACCGTTTCGCCCCCTACGCCGCCCAGGCCTACACGGTTGAAGACGATATCCAGTCCCTCATCGCCGTGCCGCTGAAGACCACCGGGCGCCCGTTCGGCACCTTGTCCATCGAACGCCACCGCGATGGCAGCAGCCGCTTCCAGTTCGAACACGACGTGCGCTTCCTGACCATGGTCGGCAACCTGATCGGCCAGACCGTCGCCCTGGAACGCAAGGTGGCAGCCGACCGCGAGCGCCTGTTCCTGGAAAAGGCCCGCCTGGAAAAGGCCCTGCCCCGCCCCGATCCGCCCTTGAAGGGCGCGGTCCTGGAAAACGTGGTGGGCGGTTCCGAGGCCATGCTACGGGTTTCGGCCCAGGTGCGTCAGGTGGCGCCGTCGCGGGCCACCGTCTTGCTGCGGGGCGAAAGCGGCACCGGCAAGGAGCTGATCGCGCGCGCCATCCATTACCTGAGCCCCCGGGCCGACAAGCCCTTCATCAAGGTCAACTGCGCGGCCCTGACCGAAACCTTGCTGGAATCCGAATTGTTCGGCCACGAAAAGGGGGCGTACACGGGCGCGACCAGCGAGCGCAAGGGCCGCTTCGAGATGGCCCACGGCGGCACCTTGTTCCTTGATGAAATCGGCGAGATTTCCCCCTACTTCCAGGCCAAGCTGCTGCGGGTGCTTCAGGAAGGCGAGTTCGAGCGGGTGGGGGGCAATCGCACCTTGTCCGTCGACGTCCGCCTGGTCACCGCCACCAACAAGGACCTGGAAGACGCGGTGATCAAAGGCGATTTCCGCGCCGACCTGTATTATCGAATCAACGTCGTGCCGATTTTCCTGCCCGCCCTGCGCGAGCGGCGCGAGGACGTTCCCCTGCTGGCCCGCTTCTTTCTCGACAAGTTCAACGAGGAAAACGGCCGGACCCTGCGCTTCGCCGAAAACGCCCTGCTGGTCATGGGACAGTGCAGTTTCCCGGGCAACGTGCGCGAACTGGAAAACTGCGTCTACCGCGCCGCGACCTTGGCCCAACAAGACGTGATCCAGGATTTTGGCCTGTCGTGTCGTCACGACCAGTGCCTTTCGGCGACCTTGTGGCGCCGTCAGGGCTCGGGCGCCAGCAAGGCGATCGGAGGCCTGGCCAGCGCCCCGGTCACCGAGGTCGAACCTCCGCCCCAGGAGCCGACATTGACCTGGGAGCCCCCGCCCGCGCCGACGCCGATGCCGCGCCAGGCCGCGCCCGACACCATCGACGACGGGCCAGGCGAGGCCAGCGACAGCGAGGAGCGCGCCCGCCTGATCGCGGCCATGGAAAAGGCCGGCTGGGTCCAGGCCAAGGCCGCCCGTCTGTTGGGCATGACGCCGCGTCAGATCGGCTATGCCCTCAAGAAGCACGATATTCCGCTCAAGCGACTGTAGGACCGCAGCCCTGCCCTCCCGGCCCCAGGCTTGTCGGGCCGGGAGGCAAAAGCGGATCACAAGCGGGGGGAGCCGTCCCTATTTGCAGTCGTGGACGGCCATGACCCGACCGTTGCGCACCTCGTGCAACTGATAGACCTTGCGCGCGCTGACGGCCACGAAGCGGTAATTCGCGTTCTTGAAGGTCATGTCCTGTTCTTGGGTATCACGCACCAGCAACTGCGGCTGCTGGTCTTTCATCACCAAGGTTGCCGTTTGGGCCAGGTTGCCGTTTTCATCCGCGCGCAAGGCCAGATGAAACGTCAGGCCATCCTTGCACACCATTTGAAAGAGCTTCGGCGTGCCCTGGGCCTGTCCCGGTCCGGCCGAGCCCGCCAGGCCAACCGCGATCCCCGCCGCCACCAGCGCCGCTTGCCATACCCGCATCGGTCCTTCTCCTTGATCATTCGCGTGTTGAAGGCGGGGCCCCGGAACCGGTCCTTGAAAGGGGCGCAGGCCCCCGCCACCCTCTTCACAAGGGGGCTCAGGCCCCCGCCACCATCATCTCGCCAACCAGCACCGTGGGCGCGTCCACGCCGTGGCGCAGTTCCAGGTCGCTGGCCGGGGTCAGGGCGGCGAACATCCGTTGCAAGGTGCCGGCGATGGTCACTTCGTTGACCGGGGTGGTCAGCACCCCGTTTTCGATGCGCAAGCCGGCCGCGCCCCGGCTGTAATCCCCGGTCAGGCCATTGACGCCCTGCCCGAACAGGTCGGTCACGTACAGGCCGTCGTCAATGCCGGCGATCAGCTCGGCGGGGGAAAGGGGCCCCGGAGTCAGCCAGACATTGCTGGCGCCCGGGCTGGGGGGTGCTCCGGTGCCACGGCTGGCGTGGCCGGTGCTTTTCAGGCCCAGGACCCGCGCGGTGCGCAGATCGAGAAGCCAGGTGGTCAAGGTCCCGTCGTCAACCAGGGACCGGCGGCGGGTGGGCAGTCCCTCGGCGTCCACGGGGCGCGAGCGCAGGCCGCGCGGGCGGTGCGGATCCTCGATCACCGAAACCCCGGCTGGCAGGATCCGCTGCCCCAGGCTGTCCTTCAGGAACGAGGTCCCGCGCGCGATGGACCCGCCGTTGATGGCGCCCAGCAGGTGCCCCACCAGCCCGCGCGCCACGCGGGGATCGAACACCACCGGGCGGGTCTTGGTGGGAAGGCGCGTGGCCCCCAGGCGACGCACGGCCCGGGTGCCGGCCTCGCGCCCGACTTCCGCCGGGTCGCGCAGATCGGCGAGATAGACCGCCGAGGCCGAGGCATGGTCGATTTCCATGCCTTCCGTGCCCTGCCCGGCCACCACGGCGACCCCCAGCCCCACGTGGCTGGAATGGTAGGCATGGGAAAAGCCGTTGGAGCCCACCAGCGCCACCGTCGAACGCCCCCACGACGCTTCGGCGCCTTCGGAATTGGTCACGCCGGGCACGGCCAGGGCTTCGCCTTCCAGGGTTTCGACCAGCCGGGTCAGGGTTTCCACCGAGACCTCGCCGGGATCGCAGCCGTCGATGTCCGGACGTTCCAGGGCCAGGTCGGCCGGATCGGCCAGGCCCACGTGCGGATCCTCGGGCACGACCCGGGCCATGTCCAAGGCGCGTTCCACCAGGGTCGCCAGGGTGGCGGGGCTGGTATCGGCGCTCGCGACCAGGGCCTGGCGGTGGCCGATCAGAACCCGCAGGCCGATTTCGCCGCCCTCGGCGCGCTCCAGTTTTTCCTGGCGGCCCAGGCGGACGGTGGCCGACACCGACGAGCCCCCCACGTACAAGGCGTCGGCGGCCGTCGCCCCACCGGCCATGGCCCGGCGCACCAGATCGTCGAGAAGGGTCAACGCCTGCGCGGCGTCGCGGTCAAGATCGGTCATCGGCCCTGGGCTCCTTGCGGAAAAAACATGAAACAACCGGCTCCCACGCGAAAGGCATCGCGCCGGGTTCCTTCTAACCACTACCCCAGCCGCCCCGCCGCGACAACGCCTTCACCACCGGCCATTTTACAAAAACGACGTGGATAAATCATAAAAGTGAAAACCACAAAGGATATGCGGGCCTTTAGGATAACGGCCGTCGTGGGAAAGGGCGCAAGCAAGACGTCCATTTATGGATATCGTTGCGACATCAAGATAAGGAGCTGGAATCGTGTCGTTGCGCGCCCGATTGCTGGGGGTTATTTCCGCAAGCGTCGTGCTTGGATTTGCCCTCCTCATCACCCTGGCCATTCTCCCCCAAATGAACGAGGCAGAACGCCTGGCCCTTCGCAACCTGGAGCAGGAGGCTCACGCGCAGACCCTGGTCGCGGGCCAGAGCATCAACCGGGCACTGAGCGCCGCGCGGACCATGGCGGGGGCCATGAGCGGATGGCTGCGCGAGGGCCTGACCGATCGCGCGCGCATGGCCACCATGGTCCGGGAAACCGTGGGCATGGACACTTCCTTTTTTGGCGGCGGCACCGGCTGGGACGAAAACGGACTCGATGGCCGCGACGCCGATTTCAAGAACCAAGCCTATTCCGACGCTTCCGGTCGCTTCGTGCCTTATTTTTTCAAGAAGGACCAGCACACCCTTGGGTTCGAGCCCCTGGCCCTGGACGACTCGGCCGCGACCGATTCCTGGTACGGCCAGCCCCGGCGCGAACGCCGCCCCGTCATCACGCCTCCCTACCTGTACCCGGTCAACGGCACCGACGTGATGATGACCACGGCATCGGCCCCGGTGTTTGGTCCCGATGGAACCGCGCGCGGGGTGGCGACCCTGGACGTTGCCTTGTCCACCATCCAGCAGGACCTGGCGGCCGTGCACCCCTTTGGCAGCGGCTGGGCGGCGGTGCTGTCGGCGGATGGCCAATGGGTCGCCCACCCCGACAGCACCGTGCTGGGCAAACCGGCCGATCGCGACACCGTGGAGCCGATCTTGCGCGCGAGTGCCGCCGGCCAGCCCTACAAGGACACGATCCCCGATCCCGCCACCGGCGCCCCCCTGATCCGGGTTTCCGTCCCCATCGCCTTTCCCGGCACCGCCGACGCCTGGACCTTGCTGCTCAGCGTGCCCCGTTCCGCCGTGATGGCCGAGGCCATTCATACCCGCGACACCATGATCCTGACCGGTCTCGGGGTCCTGGTGGTCTGTGTCGCTCTTCTTGCCTGGCTCGCGACCGGCATCGTGCGCCCGATCACCGAAATGACCGTGGTCATGAACCGCCTGGCCGAGGGCGATGTGAGCGTGAGCGTAACCCACGACCGCAACGACGAAATCGGCCAGATGGCCCGTGCCGTGCACACCTTCCGCGAAAACGCCATCGCTCGTGGGCGGCTGGAAGAAGACTCCAACCGGGCCCGCGAAGCCGCCGAGGAAGCCCGCCGCCAGGGGCTGGCCACCGTCGCCAGTCAGTTTGAAAATCAGGTGGATACCCTGGTCAAGGCCTTGCGCCAGGCCGTGGGCCGGATGACCGCCATGGCCGGCACCGTGGCCACCCGCGCGACCGATACCGCCCAGGCGTCCGACCGGGTACTCTCCACGACCGAGGGTGTGGCCCAAACCGTGGGCACGGTGGCGGCGGCGGTCAATGAACTGGCGGCCTCGATCAATGAAATCAGCCGGCAGATGGCCGATGCCAACGCGGCCGCGCGCGAAGGCGGCCAGCGGGCCCATGGGGCGGTCGAACGGGTCTCGGGAATGGTGGCCGCCGCCGGCCAGATCGGCGAGGTGGTGACCCTGATCACCACCATTGCCAGCCAGACCAACCTGCTGGCGCTCAACGCCACGATCGAGGCGGCGCGGGCCGGCGACGCGGGCAAGGGGTTCGCGGTGGTCGCCCACGAGGTCAAGAACCTGGCGACCCAAACCGCCCAGGCCACCGAACGCATCGCCCGCCAGGTCAGCGCGATCCAGGACAGCACCGCCCAGGCCGCCCAGGATATCGAAGGCGTTGCCGAACAGATCACCGCGCTCGCCCGGATCAATGAATCGGTCACCCAGGCGGTTGAACAACAAAACGCCGCCACGGCCGAAATCAACCGCGCCTTGTCCCAGGTATCGCATGGCGCCGCCGATCTGGCCGGCGTGGTGCGCACCGTCGCCACCCAGGTCACCGAAAACGGCTCGGCGGTGTGTTCCCTGGGCGACGACCTGCTGGCCCTGGGCGGCAGCGCCGACGCCCTGGACGAAAAGGTGGAGGGTTTCGTGCGCGGCCTGCGCGCCGCCTGATACCAAAGG
>NZ_BJZO01000001.1 GCF_007992075.1 Pararhodospirillum oryzae | reverse complement strand
CCTTCCTTGACCGCACGTTCGAACCAGGGTTGGGCTTCGACGAAGCGGCCACTTTCAATCAGGGCGTTGCCGATGATTTTCCCCTTCCGTGCCGAAAGGTCGTGCTCGGGCGTGGCCCAGCGATCGCAGGTTGGACGGTAGGCCATCAGGAGGGCCACTCGGTCGGGCTGGTTGGGGTTGTTGGCAATGCCTTTGCCGATCGCGAGCAGTTGGCGGGCGAAGGCGGGGGCGAGGGCGGAAAGAGGTTCCTGGAAGGGAGCAGCGGCGACGGAATCGCGTAGGAAGGCGGCGAACAACTGGTGCATGCGCAAGGCACGCTCACCGGGCTGTATCAGGTGCCGGTCAAAGGTGGCACCCAGGGCGTCCCTGAATGTTGCGTCGGACCACTGGCACGCGGTGACCAAGCCTTGGCGAAGGTCGTTTTCCGGCAGGTGTTGGGGGTCGAAAAACTGGGAGGCGACGTGTAGCAGCAGGCGCGCGTCGGGATCCAGCTTGTCATACACGCCTTGAAAACTGAGGCGTGCGGGATCGCATATTCCGTCCCGCTCGGCCCGGCCCAGGCGGCCGCGCTGCTGGTCGGCCTTCAGGCTGGCCGCCACGGGCACGATCTGAACCGGTAGCCCTTCGGCCTGTCTGGCAAGGGGGGTGCCAAACTGGTTGGCGACTTCCTCGCCCGCGATTTCCCGCACCAGGGAGACGGCATCGGCCTCGGTCAGGGGGGGAACGTCGATTGCCTCACCCAGAAAATTCCAACGCTCGAATGTCGAGGTGATCAAGATGTGTGCCGGATTCCGGGACCCGGGCAGCCAGGGGCGCACGCTGTCTTCGTCTGGTGCATTGTCGTAAATCAACAACACCGGCCGGTCGGTCAACCGGGGCAGAATGAAATGGGCTTGGTCTTTGATCGGCAGGTCGGCGGGGGCGCTCAGGCTGGCCCCGTCGCGGGCCTGACGGACAAGATCAAGGGCGAGAGCGTCGGGCGTGGCTGCATCCAGGAAAAAGGTGCCCCCGGGGTAGCGGTCTCCATGCCGACGCCCGTATTCCCGGGCCAGTTCGCTTTTGCCCACCCCCGGCGGGCCGTGCAGGATAACCACGGTTTGGGTGTGCGGAGCGTTCAAGCGTTCACTCAGGGTTTTCAGAAGGGCCTCACGCCCCACGAAGGGCAGGGTCCCGCGCGACGGGATGGTACTGCCGCGCCGTTCCGTGGACGGGGCCGGATTCGGCGGCGGGGACGAAGGGGGATCCGGCGGGGTGGGGCGTTCCTCCTCCCAGAGGGTAAAAATCCTGGTGCCGCTGGCGGAGTGGGGGAACAGGCCGGGGTCGTGGCGCCATGTCGGGCGCGAGTCGTCGGTGTAGCGGAGGGGAAAAACCTCCACGCCGTTGCCTTCCAGGCGGCCGTACAGGGCGGTATTGGGCCACTGTCGGGTTTGATAGGAAGCCCCGGCCCCCAGGCGCAGGAAGGTGCTGGTGCCATCCCCACCCTGGAAGGCCTTGTTCTTGTGCAGGTGGCCGTGCAGAAGCACATCGATGCTGTCGAGCAACGCGGCCTCAATGGCGTTGGCTTCCTCGTCGTGCAGCCACTCCAGCGGGTGATGAAGCAGGGCAATCCGCAGCACCCGCGCGACCCCTTGCGCCTTCAGGGCCTCGGTTTTCTGGATCAGGGTTTGCGTGGCATCGTCCAGGCAGCGCCGGCCGATCCACAGTTTGCCGTGGTCGTCGTCCCCCTTGCAGAACAAGGCGCTGTTGAGAGGCAGCACGACAATTCCGTGATCGCCCACGCGCAGGCTTTCAACCGGGCCACAGGTGGAGTCGGTCGGGTGCGCGCGCACGCCCTGGAAATAACGGTTGTACCACTCAAGGAACGCCCCTTGCTTGCTGGTCAGGTGCGGCTTGGGATGACCGGGCTTGAAATAGCCGACGGAGTCGGTTTCCGAGGCCAGGGTCCGCGCCAGTCCGAGGCCGAGGGAGCGGTTGACATCGTGGTTGCCGGGCACGACGAACAGCCGCTCCTTGCCGATCCCGGCCGCCTTCAGCAGGGCATCCAGAAACCCATTCACCGCCTCATACTCGGGGCGGGTGCCGGTGCTGGCGATGTCGCCGGTGGCGAAGATCAGGTCGGGCTGAAGTCCCTTTTCCTTGATATGCCAGGCAACCGAGTCGACCAGGGCGTTTAAAACGACATCGCGATCATACGAATCGCCGCCCTTGAAGTGAAAATCCGACACATGCAGCCAGGTCAGGGTCATCGCAACCGCTTTCGTCCCGCTGAAAGGCAAGGGGTCCGGGGCCCGTGGCCCCGGCGGGGAGCGGGGCAGAGCCCCGCACTTTTTGGAGTATTTTCCGCTCTTTTTCCCTTGTCGAGACTTTTGCACGCCCAAGGGACGGCCCACCGTGCCACGGGGCAGGGCGGGGGGTGCCAGCCCCACCATCGGGCGAACAAGCGTGGCCCGCGTACCATGAGGGGTTGGCCGGGGCCGGGAAATCGGGTACGTTTTACGCATGCGGATACCAATTAACGTCCGCGTTAACGAAACCGGGGTCAACCCCGGGCCTGAACAGGGAACAACGGTGATGAGCGAAACGGAAAAGCGCCTGCGCGAGGCCTTGCCGCGCCTGGATCGTCTGGGCGCGGTGGTGCGTCTGGATCTGGGGGCGGCGGGGTGCTGGCGGGTGGATGCCCGCGCCAACGCGCAGATGCGCGAGGAAGACGAGGCCGACGAAGACGACCTCGACGGCGTGGCCTGCACCGTGCGTTTGTCGGCCGATACGTTGGAACGGGTGATGGAAGGGCGTCTTGATCCGGTGCTGGGGTACACCCTGGGCAAGATCAAGGTCGCGGGCTCGCGCGGGGTGGCGCTGAAGCTGGTGGGGGCGCTCGCCTGAGCCTTTCCAGGCGCCCGGACTGGTTCGGTTCGTCCGGGTTCCTGGCCTCCATCGAAGGACGCGGCCGGACGCGTGTCCGCATATTTCAGCGAACGTAAACGTCATGTCGTTGACGTTCGCGTAATCAGAGGGTAGGATCATCCACAACAAACGGTGACCCTCGACAAGAAGGGCACCAAGGGAGGACGGACGATGACCACGGACCCAATGCGCGCGGCCTCGGGCCGGCAGGGGGGCGGTGTGCCCTGGGGGAAGACGGCGGGGCTGCTGGCGGCCGGGTTGCTGGCCTGGGCCGGCGAGGCCGAGGCGTCGGGCTTCCAGCTGCGCGAGCAAAGCTCGGAAGGCCTGGGCAACGCCTTCGCCGGTTCCACGGCCAAGGCCTATAATCTTTCCACGATTTTCTACAATCCCGCCGGCATGACCCGGCTTTCAGGCAACCAGACAGCCGGCTCGGCGACCTGGATTGCCCCGGTGGCCCACTTCAGCGGCCAGAACATCCGGGGTGGGGTGGCGACCTCGGGCGGCATGGGGGGCGATGCCATCCAGGATGCGGCCGTGGGCGCCTCCTATCTGATGTGGGACGCGCACCCCGACTTCAAGATGGGCCTGGCCCTGACCGCGCCGTTCGGTCTGCGCTCGGAGTACGACAAGGATTGGGTGGGGCGCTATCATGCCCTGCAAAGCGATGTGACCAACATCAACCTGAGCCCGTCGCTGGCCTACCGGGTGAACGAGCACCTGTCGGTGGGTGGCGCGGTTCAGCTGGCCTACACCGAGGCCACCTTGTCGCAGGCTCTCAATCTTTCGGCGCTGGGCATGGCCGACGGGCGGGCCACGGTCAAGGGCCACGACGTGGCCCCGGGCTTTGATATCGGCCTGTTGTACGAGTTCACCCCGGCCACCCGCGTGGGCGTCAACTGGCGCTCGCAGATGAGCTATACCCTGGAAGGCAAGGCCAAGTACCGGGTGCCGGCGGCGCTGGCCGCGGCGGTCCCCACCTTGCGCACCGTGGATGCCAAGGCCGACCTGACCACCCCCGACACGGTGTCGATGGGCATTTATCACGAGGTCACGCCCGACTGGGCGGTGATGTCGGATATCGCCTGGACCAACTGGTCGACGTTCGACGAACTGCGCGTGAAGTACGAGGACGGCCGCCCCGACAGCGTGACCGATGAAAGCTGGCATGACACCTGGTTTTTCTCGCTGGGCACCACCTACCGGGTGGCGGAAGCGCACAAGGTGCACTTTGGTGTCGCCTACGACCAGACTCCGGTGTACGACAAGTACCGCACGGCGCGCATTCCGGACTCGGATCGGTATTGGATCTCGGCCGGCTATACCTACGACATGGGCAACGATAACAACGTGAACGTGGGCTACACCCACATTTTCGCCGACACCGCCAAGATCAACGAAAGCAGCAGCACCGCGGGCACCCTGTCGGGCAAATACGAAAGCCACGTTGACATCTTCAGCGCCAGTTTTGTGTGGAAGTTCTGATCAATACGGGTCATCCGATCATAAATCTGGATTCGTACACGAAATAAGGAAGGGGGAGGGGAGGGTGTTTTCTCCCCTTTCACCCGACCGGTTTCTTGCTTCTTCTCGCCCCTTCGGGGAAAGCCCCGCCCCTTGACGAGGTGCCCGTGAGATGATCGCCTTTCCAGCCGCCTCTTCCGTTTCGCCACTGGCGCCGTTTCGCACCGTGGATGCCCTGTTCGACGAGGCCGCGCGCGCCTTTCCCGAGCAGCCGGCCATCGATTTCCTGGGTCGGCACTACACCTACCGCGAAACCGCAACCTTGATTGCCCGCATCGCGCAGGGCTTGCAGCACCTGGGGGTGCGCAAGGGCGTGCGCGTGGGGCTGTGCCTGCCCAACACGCCTTATTACGTGGCCTTTTACTACGCGATCTTGAAGATCGGCGGCATCGTCGTGAACTACAACCCGCTGTATGTCGAGCGGGAGTTGCGCCACCAGATCGAGGATTCCGGCACCACCATCATGGTGACCCTGGACCTGCGCCAGATCTACCCCAAGGTCGCCGCCTTGCTCGACGAGACGTGCCTGGAACGGATCGTTGTGTGCCCGATGAGCGGAATTTTGCCGTCGGTCAAGGGGTTGCTGTTCTCGGTTTTCAAGCGCTCGGAGCTGGCCGACATCCCGTCGGACCTGCGCCATGTGGTGTTTGACCGCCTGATCGCCAACGAGGGCCAGCCGCGCCCGGTGGCGGTGGATCCCCTTAACGACGTGGCGGTGCTGCAATACACCGGGGGCACCACCGGCGTGCCCAAGGGCGCCACCTTGACCCACGCCAACCTGAGCGCCAACACCGAGCAACTGTTTCGCTGGATCCCCTCGGTGGACGCCGGACACGAGCGCATGCTGGTCGTGCTGCCCCTCTTCCATGTGTTCGCCATGACCGTGGCCTTGAACCTGGGGGTGCGGGTGGGGGCCGAGTTGATCCTGGTGCCGCGCTTCGACCTTGAGCAGGTCATGAAGCTGATCGCGCGCCGGCGGCCCACCTTGTTCCCCGGCGTGCCCACCTTGTACACCGCCATCAACGGCGCCATGGGCTCGGGTACCTGGGATCTGTCGTCGCTGAAGGTGTGCATTTCCGGAGGCGCCCCCCTGCCGGTCGAGGTGCGCAAGCAGTTCGAGGCGCAAAGCGGCTGTTCCCTGGTCGAGGGCTACGGCCTCTCGGAGGCCTCGCCGGTGGTCACCTGCAATCCCCTGGATGGCGAGGCCCGCACCGCTTCCATCGGGTTGCCCCTGCCCGAAACCGAGGTCGAGATCCGCGACCCCGACGCGCTCGGCCGTCGCCTGGGCCCCAACGAAAAGGGCGAGCTGTGCACGCGCGGGCCCCAGGTCATGCAAGGCTACTGGCAGCGTCCGGCCGAAACCCGCGATGTCCTGACCGAGGACGGCTGGTTGCGTACCGGCGACATCGGGTATTACGACCAAGACGGGTTTTTCTATCTTGTTGATCGCATCAAGGACGTGATCTTGTGCGGGGGCTACAACGTCTATCCGCGCATCATCGAGGAAGCCCTGTACCGGCACCCGTCGGTGGCCGAGGTGGTGGTAATCGGTATTCCGGATCCCTATCGCGGCCAGGCCCCCAAGGCTTTCGTGCGGCTGCGCGACGGCAAGGAGGCCACGCCCACCAGCCTGCGCGAATTCCTGAACGATCAGCTTTCGCGCATCGAAATGCCCAAAACCATCGAGATCCGCGACAGCCTGCCCAAGACCATGGTCGGCAAGCTGTCGAAGAAGGATCTGGTGGCCGAGGAAAAGGCCCGCGCCGCCGGGGAGCCCCTGTAAGGCGGGCGTCCTTTCCCCCCCCATCCTTCCGGATCTCATGCTTTCGATCGACGGAGATCGTCCATGACGACTAGGCCGCCTTCGTTTTTCCATGGTATCAAGGTGACGTGCAGGGAAGTTTTCTTCCCTGAAGGTCAAGGCACGACGGAAACTCGAAAGACACGGGCGCATGGACAAACTGGTTTCGATCACCGAGCTGGCCCAGGAGTTGGGGGTTACGGCGCGCACCATCCGCTTTTACGAGGACCAGGGGTTGCTTTCCCCGCAACGGGTGGGAGGCACGCGGATTTATGGCCCGCGCGACCGGGCGCGCATGATCTTGATCCTGCGCGGCAAACGGTTGGGCTTTTCGCTCAAGGACATCAAGGAATACCTGGATCTGTACGACTCCGACGCCACGCAGGTGGGGCAGTTGCGCGTGCTGCTGGCCAAGGTGCAAGACCGGATCGGGCAGCTGGAAGAACAATTGCAGACGGTGCAAACGACCCTCGACGAGCTGCGCGACATCGAACGGGCCAGCCTGGACGCGCTGGAAGCCAAGGGGATCCTGGCGGACAGCGACGCCTAAAGCCCCTTGCGTTAAAAAACGGGGTCTGGGGCCCCCCGGCCCCAGCGGGGACTGGGGCAGAGCCCCAGGGAAGAAACACCCCTCCCTTGCCCCGGAAAAACCGGGCAAGGACCCGCCCTCTTTGCGCAAGCCGTCCTCGAACAACGCGCCCTTGGGGCCGTGCGCGCGGCTTTCGCCCTCTTTCCTTGAATCACAAAACAAAAACGGGGTCCCGGGATCTGTTCCGGGCCGGGCCGGACCGTGCGCCCAAAGGCCGGTGGCCGTCCGTTTTTCGTAATCCCCCGATGCCCTTCCGGGCTCAAGCAGTGGAGACGTGTCGATGACGAAGGTGGTTATCGCCGGGTACGTGCGTTCGCCGTTCACGCCCGCGAAAAAAGGCGACCTGGCCTCGGTTCGCCCCGACGATCTGGCCGCCCAGGTGATCGCGGCCCTGGTGGCGCGCTCGGGCCGCCCCGCGAGCGAGATCGAGGATCTTTGGCTGGGCTGCGCCTTCCCCGAGGGCGAACAGGGCCTCAACGTCGCCCGTCTGGTCGGGCTGCTGGCCGGTTTGCCGCAGTCGGTGGCGGCGATCACGGTCAACCGGTTCTGCGGCTCGTCGATGAGCGCGATCCATGGCGCGGCCGGCGCCATCGCCATGGGGGCGGGCGAGGCCTTCGTGTGCGCGGGTGTTGAAAGCATGAGCCGGGTGCCGATGATGGGCTTCAACCCGCTGCCCCATCCCGACCTGGCCCAGCGTCTGCCCGGAGCCTACATGGGCATGGGCGAAACGGCCGAGAACGTGGCCGAGCGCTGGTCGGTGTCGCGCGCCGACCAGGAGGCGTTCGCCGTGCGCTCCCACCAGCGCACCGCCAGCGCCCAGGCCGCCGGGCATTTCGACGACGAAATCGTGGCGATCGCCAGCAAGAAAGGCCCCGTGAGCAAGGACGGCTGCCTGCGCCCCGAAACCACGCAAGAAGGGCTCGCGGCCCTGGCGCCCGCCTTCCAGGCCGATGGGGTGGTCACCGCCGGCACCTCGTCGCCGCTGACCGATGGCGCGGCGGCCGTTCTGGTGTGCTCGGAGGACTACGCGCGCCGGCACGACCTGCCGATGCTGGCGGCGATCAAGGCGATTGCCGTGTGCGGCTGCGACCCCGAGGTGATGGGCATCGGCCCGGTGGGCGCGACCCGCAAGGTGCTGGCCCGTGCCGGACTCACCGCCGACCAGCTCGACGTGGTGGAACTGAACGAAGCCTTCGCCAGCCAGGCCCTGGCCTGCATGCGCGAGCTGGGCCTGTCGAGCGAGCGGGTCAACCTGGATGGAGGCGCGATCGCGCTCGGCCATCCCCTGGGGGCCACCGGCGCGCGCCTGGTTGGCAAGGCGGCCAGCCTGCTTAAGCGCGAAAAGGGTCGTTACGCCCTGGCGACCCAGTGCATTGGCGGCGGTCAGGGCATCGCCACGTTGCTGGAGGCCATGTAATGACCGAGATCCGCTCCGTTGCCGTTCTCGGGGCCGGGGTCATGGGGGCGGGGATCGCCGCCCAGGTGGCCAACGCCGGCATTCCCGTGATGCTGCTGGACATCGTGCCCGAAGGCGCCGCCCCCGAGCGGCGCAGCCAGTTGGCCGAGGATGCCCTGGCCCGGATGATGAAAACCGATCCCGCGCCCTTCATGAGCAAGGCGGCCGCGCGGCTGGTGACGCCGGGCAACATCGAAGACCACTTCGAGACGTTGTCGCAGGTTGATTGGATCGTCGAAGCGGTGATCGAGCGCCTGGACATCAAGCAGGCCCTGTATGCCCGCCTGGAAGCGGTGCGCAAGCCGGGCAGCGTGGTGTCGTCCAACACCTCGACCCTGCCGCTCGCCACCCTGGTCGAGGGGCTGCCGGCCTCGTTCGCCCGGGATTTCCTGATCACCCACTTCTTCAATCCGCCCCGCTACATGCGCCTCCTCGAGGTGGTGGCCGGACCCGACACCCGTCCCGAGGCGGTGGCGGCGGTCACCCGGGTGGCCGACCACGCGCTGGGCAAGAGCGTGGTCGCGGCCAAGGACCGGCCGGGGTTCATCGCAAACCGCCTGGGGGTGTACTGGTTGCAAGCGGCGGTGGTCGAGGCCGTGGACCAGGGCCTCGCGATCGAGGACGTGGACGCGGTGATCGGCAAGCCCATGGGCATTCCCAAGACCGGGGTGTTCGGGCTTCTGGACCTGGTGGGCCTGGACCTGATGCCCCACGTCACCAAGAGCCTGGCCGCCGCCCTTGATCCCCAGGACCCGTTCCATGCCCTCAACCGGCCCATGCCCGCGATCGAACGCCTGATCGCCGACGGCTACACCGGGCGCAAGGGGAAGGGGGGCTTCTATCGCCTGAACAAGGCGGAGGGCAAACGCAAGGAAGCCTTTGACTTCACCACCCAAACCTTCCGTCCGGCCCGCAAGGCCGACGTCCCGGCCCTTGCCAGCGCCGGCCGGTCGTTGAATGCCCTTTTGGAGCATCCGGGCCCCCACGGCACCTATGCCTGGCGGGTGATGGGGCGCACCCTGGCCTATGCCGCCGCCCTGCTGGGCGATGCCGCCGACACGGTGGACGCCATCGACGAGGCCATGCGCCTGGGGTACAACTGGAAGTATGGCCCCTTCGAGCTGATCGACCGCCTGGGCGCCGACTGGCTCCGGGGGCGCCTGGAAGCCGAGGGCTGGCCGGTGCCCGAGGCCCTGCGCGTGGCCGCCGGGCGCTCGTTCTACCGGGTGGAGGACGGCCGGCGCCAGCGCCTGGACCTTGACGGCCAGTATCGCGACGTGGTTCGCGCGCCCGGCGTCTTGTTGCTGCAAGACATCAAGCTGACCTCGCAACCCATTATGAAAAATGGGTCCGCCGCCCTTTGGGATATCGGCGACGGGGTGGCCTGCTTCGAGTTTACCAGCAAGATGAACAGCCTTGACGCCGACATCATGGACCTGTTGGGCAAGGCGCTGCGCCGGGTGAAGCGCGACTACAAGGCGCTGGTCATCTACAACGAAGGAACGAATTTTTCGGTGGGCGCCAACCTGGGGCTTGCCCTGTTCGCCGCCAACATCGCGGCCTGGAGCGAGATCGAGGCCCTGGTCGCCCAGGGGCAGGAAACCTACCAGGCGTTGCGCGAAGCCCCGTTCCCGGTGGTTGGCGCGCCCTCGGGCATGGCGCTTGGGGGTGGCTGCGAAATCCTGCTGCACTGCGACGCGGTCCAGGCTCACGCCGAAAGCTACATCGGGCTGGTGGAAGTGGGGGTGGGATTGATCCCGGCCTGGGGCGGGTGCGCCACCATGCTGGAACGCTGGGCCACCTTGGGCCGGCTGCCCAAGGGGCCGATGCCCGCGATTGCCCGGGTGTTCGAGATCGTGAGCACCGCCACGGTGGCCAAGTCGGCGGCCGAGGCCAAGGACCTTTTGTTCCTGCGCCCCACCGATGGCATCACCATGAACCGCGATCGCCTGCTGGCCGACGCCAAGGCCCGCGCCCTGGCCCTGGTCGAGGGCTACACCCCGCCCGAGGCGCCCAGCTACACCCTGCCCGGGCCGACGGCGCGCACCGCCATGGGGCTGGCCGTGACCAGCTTCCGGCGCCTGGGCAAGGCGACCCCCTACGACGAGGTGGTGGCGGGTGCCCTGGCGGCGGTGCTCTCGGGGGGCGATACCGACGTGTTGACGCCCCTGGACCGCGACGCGGTGCTGGCCCTGGAGCGCTCCCACTTCATGCGTTTGGTGCGCACGCCGGGCACGCTGGCCCGGCTGGAAAGCATGCTGATGACGCGCAAGCCCCTGCGCAACTAGGTCCCTTTATCAAGGACAGGAAACACACCCATGGCCAGCTACAGGGCTCCTTTGCGCGACATGCGCTACGTGTTGTACACCCTGATGGGCGGGGAAGAGCTGTCTTCCTTGCCCGGGTACGAGGAATTCACCCCCGATCTGATCGACCCGGTTCTGGAAGAGGCGGCCAAGCTGTGCGAGGGGGTCCTTCACCCCCTCAACCGCCCGGGCGACGAAGCGGGGTGCGTGTTTGAAAACGGGGTGGTGCGCACGCCCTCCGGTTTCCCCGAGGCCTACGCCACCTTCCGCGAAGGCGGCTGGACGGCGCTCAGCTGCGATCCCGCCTATGGCGGCCAGGGCGTGCCCCACATGGTCGCCACCTTGGTCGAGGAAATGATCTGCTCGGCCAACCTGTCGTTCGGCATGGTGCCGGGGCTCAGCTACGGCGCCTATGTCGCCTTGCATGAATTCGGCACCGAGGACCTCAAGGCCGCCTATCTGCCGGCCCTGGTCGATGGCACCTGGACCGGGACCATGTGCCTGACCGAACCCCAGTGCGGGACCGACCTGGGATTGGTGCGCACCCGCGCCGTGCCCCAGGAGGATGGCTCCTACCGGCTGACCGGCACCAAGATTTTCATTTCGGCCGGCGAGCACGACCTGGCCGAGAATATCGTCCATCTGGTTTTGGCCCGCCTGCCCGACGCCCCCAAGGGGGTGAAGGGCATCAGCCTGTTCCTGGTGCCCAAATTCCTGCCCGATGCCCAGGGCCGGCCGGGACCGCGCAACGGGGTGTCGTGCGGGGCGATCGAGCACAAGATGGGCATCAAGGCCTCGCCCACCTGCGTGATGAACTTCGACGACGCCACCGGCTGGCTGGTGGGCGAGCCCCACAAGGGCCTGCGCGCCATGTTCTCGATGATGAACGCCGAGCGTCTGTCGGTGGGCGTGCAGGGGCTGGGGCTGGCCGAGGCCGCCTACCAGGGGGCCGTGGCCTACGCCCGCGAGCGCGGGCAGGGGCGATCGCTCGCCGGAACCAAGAACCCCGACAAGGCGGCGGATGCCATCATCGTGCATCCCGACGTGCGCCGCATGCTGCTGATCCAACGCGCCACGGTGGAAGGCTGCCGCGCCCTGGCGCTGTGGACGGCGCGCCACCTTGACCTGAGCACCCATCACCCCGACCCGGTGGCGCGCGAGGAATCGGCGGATTTCGTCGCCCTGATGACCCCGGTGGTCAAGGCGCTGATGACCGACATGGGCTTTACCTCCACCAACCTCGGCGTGCAGGTGTTCGGGGGGCACGGGTACATTCGCGAGCACGGGATGGAGCAATACGTGCGCGATGCCCGCATTGCCCAGATCTACGAAGGCACCAACGGCATCCAGGCCCTGGATCTGGTCGGGCGCAAGCTGGGCGCCCACGCGGGGCGGTATCTGCGCCGCTTCTTCCACCCCGTGGGCGCCTATATCGAGGCCCACGGCGAGGAGGAGCGCCTGGCGCCCTTCGTCACCCCCCTGGCCAAGGCCTTCGTGCGCCTGCAACAAGCGACCGCCCAGGTGGCGCGCGCGGGTCTGCGCGATCCCGAGGAGGCGGCGGCGGTGGCGAGCGATTACCTGCGCCTGTTCGGCCTGACCGCGCTGGGCTTCTTGTGGGCGCGCATGGCCGAAACGGCGCTTGAGCACCAGGGCGACGATGCCGACGGCTTCCATGCCGCCAAGCTGGCCACCGCGCGCTTCTACATGGACAAGATGCTCCCTGAAACGGGGGCCTTGTTCTCGGTGATCATGGCCGGGGGCGCGTCCATTGGCGCCCTGGACGAAGCGGCCTTTTAACCACCGCCTCCCCACGCGGCCGGCCCTTCCTCCAACGAAGGGCCGGCGTTCGCGGCGGTTCCCACTTTTCGGGTCTCATTCTAGGAAAACGCGATGTCTCTCTGGCTGCGCCTGATTCGGGTTTTTCTTGCCGGCCTTGCCGGAAAATCCCTCGATTTGTACGGGCTATCATCCTTGTTTTTCAAGGTGATGCCAACCGATCTTGATGTAAACATTCACATGAATAACGCCCGCTATCTTGCCTTGATGGATCTGGGGCGGGTCGATCTGATCGTGCGCACGGGCCTGTGGCGCCTGGTCTGGCGCCAGCGTTGGCAGCCGGTGATCGGGGGGGCGGTGGTCCGCTTCAAGCGCCCCTTGCGGCCCTTCCAGCGTTTTCGCCTGGAAAGCCGCCTGCTGTCGTGGGACGAGAAGTGGATTTACATTGAGCACCGGGTTTTGACCGACGCCGGCCTTGCCTGCCAGGCGGTGGTGCGGGCCGGGTTTGTCGGCGCCAAGGGGCTGGTGGCGCCGGCCGAGGTGGCCCGGGCCCTGGGCCAGGAGGCTCCGCCGCCGCCGCTTCCCCAGTGGGCCGGCTCGTGGCGCGACCTGGACGCCAGCATGAACGCCACCGCCGCCTGAGTGCCCGCGCCGCCTGAGTGCCCGCGTCCCCTTAGCCTGGAAGCCTCAGGGCCCGCCGTTCTTGGGCATGGCCTTGAGATGGGTCCCCACCTTCATGTCCTCGCGCAGGATATGGCGCATCAACCAGTCTGAAACGAAATCGAACATTTCAAGCAGATTGAAGGTGTCGGGCGCTTCCTGGAAACGGGCCTCGAATTCGCGCAGCCGGCGGGCCAGGCCATCATGCATGGCCTTGTGGCGCTCCATGTCCGGGAAACGGGACAGGCGCATCAGGCGTTCCTCGGTTGCGAAGTGGTATTCGGTGTACTCGATCAAGTCACGGAACAACGTGGGCATCGACTCGCGGGGCGTGTTGCCCCGAACCACGTCATGCAAGGCATTGAGCCGGTCGAGCAGGGTGCGATGGTCTCCATCAATAGTGGCGTTTCCCACGCTCATCTTATCGGACCAGGTAATCAGCGCCATCGAACACCACCCTTATGTCTGTCGAAATCAACCAGACTCACCCCTTCTCATCAAGGGTACAGCAAAACATAAACCCTATAAATCGTCGACGACGGACTATTTACATCTTTTGAGTGAATCAACCTTGGCTTATGCAAAAAAGGTCTTTACAGAGCCACGCCGATGCGCGACATTGTGCATCGCAGCATGGCAAGTACGCAGGTCCTTGCGGCCATGTTGGCTTTCTTGGACGTTTCCTCCCTAGACTCGGGCCGCGCTTCGGCGCGGCCTTTTTTTGTCCGGGCAAAGGGAGGAAGGCAAGACCCTTCCGACGTATTTCAGGGACATTGAAGACCCGCTTCGGGGAGCGCCGGAGCCGGGACAGAGTGGCTTGATAGGATGCGATATAGGGTGCACACTCCATGGGTTTCCAGACCCATGGGCGTCCTTTTGCGATGGGATGTCGCGGGGTCGGGCGGTCACGGTCCAGGTGCCTGAAAAAAGAGCTCTGTTTCCAGGAGTGGCGTTTTCCTGCGCTTCCGGGGGCAGGGAAGGGATGCGTTTTTTTGCGCGTGGATCGAAAAGGCATTATAGTGTCCGCTTGCGGCGCAGATCGGGCGATGTCCGGACCAGAACGGTGACGGCACACGGCGGAAGGAAGCACTCTCCCCATGGTTTGGAACGACGATAACATCGAGCAGCTCAAGCGGCTGTGGGCCGAGGGCCTGACCACCGGCGAGATCGGCAAGGAGCTTGGCGTCTCGAAAAACGCCGTTGTGGGCAAGGCGCATCGCCTGGGCCTGAAAAGCCGCCCTTCCCCCATCAAGCGCGGTGCGAAAGAGGCGAAGCCCGAACCGAAAATTCGCTCCCTGGTGGATCTGTCCGCCCACACCTGCCGCTGGCCCATTGGGGATCCACGCGATCCGGGCTTTCATTTTTGTGGAAAGCCGACGCTTCCGGGCAAGCCCTATTGTGCCGAGCACGCCGCCATTGCCTATGTGAGTTCCAACCGGTCCAAGGATGAAGACGCCGCCTGAGGGCGTGCCCTCCTTGGTGCTCCCCTTGTCCTTTCGCGCCTCCCCGTAAAAGGGGAGGGGGCCTTTTCCCGTGAGGGATGCGCGCACGTCCGCTTGCGGACGAAACGGCCAGTCGGATACAATAGAGAACCTTGGTCTTTATCGAAGCGTCTCCCGAGGGGAGGCGTCCTTCATGCCAACCTCACGATTCTTCCTCCTGTCGAAGGCGCCGACGACCCCTCGTCGCCCCTGGTCTGCTAGCGAAGGCACTACAACGGATGTCAATGTTCGGACGCAAGCCCGAGGATCGGGCCGAGGCACCGCCGGGAGACACCCTTTCCTCGCCGTCAGAAAGCGGCGCGGCCCAGCCTTTCAAGCCCTTGACCCCCCATGTCCCCGCCTTCGACCCTTCCGTGGCCCCGGTGTTCACCCCGGCCGCATCCCTGACCGCATCCATCGTGCCGCCGCTTTCCCCTCTCACGCCGTCTCGTCCGCTGCCCGCGCCCGCTCCTTCGTCTGTTCCAGGATCGGGACAGACGGGGCCTGTTTCGGGCGGGGCGCCCCCCCTGGCGGGCCCTCCTTCGGTTCTTCCGCCGTCGGTCCCCCTGCCACCGGGACCGGGAGGCGAGGCGACGGCCGCACCGCTCAAGCCGTTTTCCAAACGAGGCATACCCATGGCGACCCGCCCCACTCCCCCTTCACACAAGCAGCCCGAGGTTCCGCGCCGGGTGCTCGACCTCGCGGGCCCTGGCGCGCGGCGGAGCGACTCGGCGGCGGACGATGGCAAGCGGCTGGTGGTAGGCCGGGAAATCCGGGTCTCGGGGGAAATTTCCGCCTGCGATCATCTGGTGGTCGAAGGGAGCGTTCAGGCCAACCTGAACAACGCCGATATTCTTGAGGTCGCCGAAGGTGGTGAATTCAAGGGATCGGTCAACATCGGCGAGGCGATCATCAGCGGCCGCTTCGAAGGCGAGATGATCGCCCAGCGCCGGGTGGTCTTGCACAGCACCGGCGAGATCCTGGGCAAGGTGCAGACCGTGGCCCTGGTCGTGGAGGAAGGCGGCCGCCTGAAGGGCGCCGTCAGCCCCCTGGAAGGCTCCGACGCGTCCTGACGCCACGGAAGTCCGGCCTTCCCTTCGACCCGGGAAGACGGCTCCACGCAGTGAACGAACCAGAAGCGGGGCGTCCGGCCCCGCTTTTTTTGCGCCGGCGTTTTTGTCAAGCGACCGCCTTGGCGTCGAAAAGGCACACATCGGCGATCACGCATCCGGCGCAAGCCGGGGCGCGGGCCTTGCACACGTAGCGGCCGTGCAAGATCAGCCAGTGGTGGGCGTGGCGCAGGCGGGCAGGGGGAACCACCTTTTCCAAGATGGCCTCAACGGCCAGGGGCGTGCGCCCGGGGGCGAGGCCGGTTCGGTTGCACACCCGCAGCACATGGGTGTCCACCGCGATGGTCGGCTGGTCAAAGGCGATGTTAAGCACCACGTTCGCCGTCTTGCGCCCCACCCCGGGCAGGGCCTCCAGGGCGGCGCGATCGGCGGGCACCTGGCCCTGGTGGCGCTCGATCAGCAGGCGCGACAGGGCCATGACGTTCTGGGCCTTGGTGTTGAAGAGGCCAATGGTGCGAATGTGCTCGCGCAAGCCCTCCTCGCCCAGGGCCAGCATGTGCTCGGGCGTGTCGGCCACGGCGAACAGGCCGCGCGTGGCCTTGTTCACGCCCTTGTCGGTCGCCTGGGCCGACAGCACGACGGCCACCAGCAAGGTAAACGGCGTCGTCCAGTCCAGTTCGCCCCGGGGGTCGGGCCGGGCCTCGGCCAGGCGGTCGAACAAGGTGGCGATCTGGTCGGGCGACAGGCGCGTATCGGTCATGGGTCCTCCCCTGGGCGGGAACGGGCGGATAGGGTACTATTTTTTCTTACACCAGGATCGGATCGGGGGAATACACCATGCACGCCAGCCCTGCACCGGCGCCGCTCGGGGAAGAAGGTCTCGCGCCCCAGCCGCTGCACGATCTCGTCGCCTTGCGCGATCCGGCCGACGAGCCACGCGCCCCCTTTGCCTTGCTCGTGGGCGAGCATGAAACGCCGTTCGGGCGGTGCCTGCTGGCCTTGAACGGGCAAGGGGTCCTGTGTCATCTGAGTTTTCTCTTCTCGGGGGGCCCGCTGCCCGATGGCGAGGCGGCGCGGGCCGCCTTGCGGGCCCGCTGGCCCCGGGCCACCGTGCACGAAGCGCCCGAGGCCACGGCACCGGTTGCCGCCGGCCTGTTCCATGCCCCGCCGGGGGCGCCGGGGACCCGCCGGCGGGTGGCGGTGGATGGCACGCCCTTCCAGCGCCGGGTGTGGGAAGCCCTGGCCCGTATTCCTCCGGGGTGCCGGGTTTCCTATCAGACCATCGCCAACGCGATTGGCCAGCCCGCCGCCGTCCGCGCCGTGGGGCAGGCGGTGGGGGCCAATCCCGTGACCCTGGTCATTCCCTGCCACCGGGTGGTGCGGGCGTCGGGCGACCTGGGGGGGTATTACTGGGGGCCCGCGCTCAAGCAGGCGCTGCTGGCGTGGGAAGAGGGCCAGCAGGGGGCGTGATCCAGCCGCCGCCCATCATCCAGGCGCCCGTGTCCTCGTCGGGGCCGTAGAACACCGCCGCCTGTCCCGGGGCCACGCCAAAGGCCGGGGTTTCCAGGTCCACCCGCGCGTCCAGGCCGCCCGCGCTCCCGGCGGGCAGGGGGTGGACGGTGGCCGCCACCGGTGGCGCCGCGTTGCGGATCTTGACCCGGACAGGGGTGCCGTTCAGAGCCGGCCCCGGCCCCGGGCCCAGCCAGTTGAGGGCGCGGAGCCCGAACGAGCGGCAGGCCAGCGCCTCGCGCGGGCCCACCACCACCCGCCGGCCCTCGGGCTCCAGGGCAACCACGTACAAGGGCGGACCGCCGCCCAGCCCCAAACCCCGGCGCTGGCCCACCGTGTGGTGAATCAGGCCCCGGTGCTCCCCCAGGACCCGCCCCGTGGTGTCCACGATCGGGCCGGGCTGGCTTGCGTCGGGGCGCAGCCGCGCCACCAGGCTGGCGTGATCGCCCTGGGGGCAGAAGCACAGGTCCTGACTGTCGGGCTTGCGCTCGACCGGCAGGCCCAGGCGTCCGGCCAGGGCCCGGGTTTCGTCCTTGCCCGGCATCGCCCCCAGGGGAAAGCGCAAGGACCCCAGCACGGCGCGGGGCAGGGCGAACAGGAAATAGCTCTGGTCGCGGTGGGTATCGAGGGCCCGGCGCAGGCACGGCCCCTCGGGGCCGTCGCTCAGGCGCACGTAGTGCCCGGTGGCGAGAAGATCGGCTCCCTTGTCGCGCGCGGCCTCCAGAAGGGTGCCGAACTTCACCTCGCGATTGCATACGGCGCAGGGCAGTGGCGTTTGCCCCTCGGCATAGCTGTCGGCGAACGGGCCGACAACGGATTCCTGAAAGCGGGCGGCCAGGTTCAGAACGTGGTGTTCCAGGCCCAGGTGATCGCAGATGCGCCGGGCATCGCGCACCGCGCCGGCGCTGGCCGGGCCCAGGTCCATGGTCAAGGCGATGACATCGAAGCCTTCGGCGTGCAGCAAGGCGGCGGTGACGGCGCTGTCAACGCCGCCCGACAGGGCGACGGCAACCCGGCGGCGGGACGAGGGGGAAGACATGGGGGCAAGGCTCTCCAGGCCAGGGGGGGGCATTCATCCGCTCCCGGACGAAGCCACCGGTCGGGGGGACCACCGCAAGAAAGGCCTCCGGCATGGCCGGGCGCCTCCCCCCGCGGCGACGAAACCATCCCCCCGAAAAAAAGCGGACCAGGGGCGGCCGGGCCCTGGGTCGGTGCCCGGCCGCGGGCGTCCCTCAGTCGGCGCGATCGAGGCTCATCCGCCAGAAATCGGCCTCCAGGCGGGTGGCCTCGCGGAAGGTGCGGATCAGGTCCGGCATCCGCCCCACGCCGCCGCGCCGGGCCATCAGATCGTCGAGGGTGGCCACCGAGGCCCGGGCCACATCCCCGTAGGCCTCGCCGGCGTACTGGTCGATCCATTCCCGGTAGGGATGATCGGGACCGGACAGGGGCTTGAGGGCCAGACCGATTTCCGCGTACCCCACCATGCACGGGCTCAAGGCCACGTACAGGTCCAGAAGATCCCCGGAGAGCCCTTTTTCAAGGACATAGCGGGTGTAGGCCAGGGTGGCGCGTGATTCGGGCAGCGCCTCCAGCTCGCTGGCGCCCAGGCCCCAGCGTCGGCAAAAGTCAACGTGCAGGCCCATTTCGTCGAGAATCGAGGCCATGCCCAGACCGGCCGCGCGCAGGGTTTCCAGGTTCTCGGCCTTGAAGGCGGCAAGCCCGTAGGCGCGCGCGAAGTGAATCAGGAACAGGTAATCCTGTCCCAGATAATGACGGAAGCACTCCTCGCGCAAGGTGCCCTCGCCCATCTGGCGCACGAAGGCGTGGTCGATGTACGCGGTCCATTCGGTCAGGCAGGCGGCGCGCAGGCGGGCGAACAGGCTGCCGGCCGGGGCAAGCCCCGGCACTTCCTCTCCTGGATAGCGTTTCATGGCAAAGACATCCTCTCGCGTGAAAGCAAACGCGACCGGCCGGGGCCTTGGGGGTCAGGAACGGCTGTCGCGGGTTTCGGCGGGCAGACGCACGGTCAGGCCGTCCAGTTCCTCGGTCATGCGGATCTGGCAGCCCAGGCGCGAGGTCCGGGTCAGGCCGAAGGCCAGGTCCAGCATGTCTTCTTCTTCCTCGCGGGCCTCGGGCAGGCGGTCGATCCATTCGGGATCGACGATGACGTGGCACGTCGAGCAGGCAAGCGACCCTTCGCAGGCCCCTTCCAGGGGAATCTCGTTGCCGTGCGCCGCTTCCAGGACCGACAGTCCGACCGGCACCTCGACCTCGGTGCGCGAAGAGCCATCGGGGCTGATGAAAATAACCTTGGGCATGCCTGTTCCTTTTCGGGTGGGGGAAAACCGGGGGGTGCGTGG
The DNA here is from genome assembly GCF_007992075.1 of Pararhodospirillum oryzae. GTDB lineage: Bacteria > Pseudomonadota > Alphaproteobacteria > Rhodospirillales > Rhodospirillaceae > Pararhodospirillum > Pararhodospirillum oryzae. Next base: position 79,250 of record NZ_BJZO01000001.1, on the reverse strand, counting down.
CGCACGCTATAGCGCCCCCGGCCGGCCCGGGCAAGAGGACCGCACAAGGGGAGGCGGGGCAGGGGTTTGACCCAAGGGCCTTTTCGCAAGGAAGGCGCGGGCGGAGGGGCAAAGAGCGCGACGGCCCGTTCACCCCAGCACGGTATCAAGGACCATCATCAACGCAAAACCCAGCATCAGGCCCAAGGTGGCCGGGGTCTGGTGGCCGTTGCGGTGGGTTTCGGGAATCACCTCGTGCGAAACGACAAACAGCATGGCACCGGCCGCCAGCCCCAGGCCCACGGGATAGGCGATGGCAAGACCACTGGACAGGCCCAGGCCGACCAGGGCGCCGGCGGGTTCCATCAGGCCCGTTGCCCCGGCCAGCAAGGCGGCCTTGAACACGCCAATGCCCGCCGAGCGCAGGGCCATGGCCACGGCCAGCCCCTCGGGAATGTCCTGGATGGCGATGGCGCTGGTCAGGGGCAGGCCCACGCCCAGGTCGCCGCCCGCGAAGCTGACGCCAATGGCCATGCCCTCGGGCAGATTGTGCAAGGTGATGGCCATCACGAACAGCCAGACCCGGTTCAGCCGCTCGGGCGCGGCGCCACACGGGCCGGTCTGCGGGTGGGCGTGGGGGGTCAGGGTATCAAGGCCCATCATCAAGGCCGCGCCCAGGCCCAGGCCCAGGACCACGGTCAGGGCCCCCAGCCAGTCGTTGCCGGTCAGGCGTCCGGCCGCTTCCAGCCCCGGCAGGATCAGGGAGAAGGAACTGGCGGCCAGCATCATGCCGGCGGCGAAGCCCAGCATGCTGTCCTCGGCCAGGGTGGAAAGACGGCGCAAGACGACCGCCCCCAGGGCACCCAGGGACGTTGCCACGAACCCGGCTCCCCCGCCCAGCAGCCCCCAGGCGGGCATGCCGTCCCCGGTGGCGCGCACCAGGTCCCAGACACTGCTGATCATCAAGACGATGATCGCCAGCATCGCGAGGGCCAGGGCCAGCGAGGTCAGGGGGTGGGCCAGGGCCTGGCGGCCAAGGGCCACGCGAAAGGAAGAGGGGGTGGGGGCGGAGGCTTCCATGCACTCGACTCGCTCAAGTTCTCTTAAAGGGCGCCCCCAGGCGGGGCCATCACCATCCTAGCGCGGTGTTCAGGCGGGGGAAACAACGCCGGATCTGCTTGCCATCTGGTCAGGGGCGCCGCCGGCGATTATGAATGCGCCAGGGGCCCGTCGTGGCCGGGGATTTCCCCTTGCCCGCTCCCCCCCCGTCCTTTTTTTCGCTTCTTCCCGTGGCAGAGTGTGACCTTGCGCATGGATCAATCACGACCCGCCCCGGCCCCCGGGCCCCATCGCCTGGCCCTGGAGGGCATCGTCAAGCGCTTTGCCGGCGCCGTCCTGGCCAATGACCATATCGACCTGGCCCTGAGGCCGGGTGAAATCCATGCGCTGCTGGGCGAGAACGGCGCGGGAAAAAGTACCCTGGTCAAGATCATCTACGGCGTTCTTCACGCGGACGAGGGTCGCGTGCTCTGGGAAGGCCAGCCGGTGACCATCTCCAGCCCGGCCCGGGCCCGGGCCTTGGGAATCGGCATGGTGTTCCAGCATTTTTCCCTGTTCGAGTCCCTGACCGTCACCGAAAACGTTCAACTGGCCCTGGATGGCCGGCAGGGCGAGAACCTGGCCCAGGCCATCGACGAAGTGGCCGGCCGCTACGGCCTGGCGCTCGATCCCAAGCAGCGCATCTGCGACCTGTCGGTCGGCGAACGCCAGCGCGTGGAAATCGTGCGCTGCCTGCTTCAGAACCCCCGCCTTCTGATCATGGACGAGCCCACCAGCGTGCTGACCCCGAGCGAGGTTGAAAGCCTGTTCGTGACCTTGCGCCGGCTGGCCGGGGAGGGGGTTTCGATTTTGTACATCTCGCACAAGCTCGACGAAATCCGGGCCTTGTGCCATCGGGCCACCATCTTGCGCGCGGGGCGCGTGGTGGGGGCGTGCGACCCCGCCACCACCAGCACCCGCGACCTGGCCCGCCTGATGATTGGCGAGGACCCCGGAGCCCTGGAGCGCCGCGATCCCCCGGTCTGGCCCCACGCCGCCGGCGACGAAGCGCCCCGCCTGGAGCTGGAGCGTCTGTCGATGGATGCCGAGTCGCCTTTCGCGCCCCCACTGACCGACGTGTCGCTCAAGGTCCGCTCCGGCGAGATCGTGGGCATTGCCGGCGTGGCCGGCAACGGCCAGGGGACCTTGCTCGCCGCCCTGTCGGGCGAGCACCGCGCCCCTCGGCCCGAGGCGGTGCGGGTGGATGGCGTGGCCGTGGGCCACCTGGGGCCGGCGGCCCGGCGCGATCTGGGGCTGGCCGTGGTGCCCGAGGAACGTCTGGGCCGGGGCGCGGTGCCCGAGCTGTCGCTGGCCGAGAACGCCTTGCTTTCCAGCTACCGCTCCGGGGCCCTGGTCCGGCGTGGTCTCATCGACCGCACGCGCGCCCATGGCCTGGCGCGGACCATCATCGAGCGCTTCGGCGTGCGGGCCGGGGGCTCGCGCGCGGCCGCCGGCAGCCTTTCGGGCGGCAATCTTCAGAAGTTCATCATCGGCCGCGAGTTGCTGCAAAAGCCCCGGCTGCTGATCGCCAGTCAACCGACCTGGGGCGTGGATGCCGGCGCGGCGGCGGCCATTCACCGCGCCTTGCTTGAGCTGCGCAACCAAGGGGGCGCGTTGTTGATCATCAGTCAGGATCTGGACGAACTGTTCGCCATCGCCGATCGCATCGCCGTGTTGTGCGCCGGGCGCCTGTCCGCCACCCGCCCGGTGCACGAGGTAAGCCTGGAACAGGTCGGCCTGATGATGGGCGGCCTGTTCGATGATGTCCCAACGCCCGCTCCGGAGGCCCGCTCATGAAGATGTTCTTGCATCTGGAAGCGCGGGGCGAGCCATCGCGCCTGTGGATCTGGGCCGCCCCCCTGATGGCGGTTTTCCTGACCCTCGCGGTGGGGTCGGCATTGTTCGCGGCCCTGGGCAAGGATCCCCTGCAGGCGCTGAACGGCTTTTTCATCATGCCGGTCAGCACGTTGTATGGCGCGACCGAGCTTTTGGTGAAGGCTGCGCCGCTCGCCTTGATCGCGGTGGGGCTGGCGGTCGGCTTTCGTGGCGGGGTGTGGAACATCGGCGCCGAGGGCCAGCTGACCCTGGGCGCCATCACCGGCGGCGGGCTGGCCCTGGCCTTGGGCGCGGTGGACAGCCCCCTGGTGCTGCCGGCGGTGTTGCTGGCGGGCGTGCTGGGCGGCATGGCCTGGGCCGCCATCCCCGCCTTGCTGCGCACCCGCTTCCACGCCAACGAGATCCTGACCAGCCTCATGCTGACCTACGTGGCCCAGCTGCTGCTGGGCTGGCTGGTGCATGGGCCGTGGCGCGATCCCCATGGCTTCAATTTTCCGGAAACCGCGCCCTTCAGCCCCCACGCCATCTTGCCCGTGCTGCTGGAAGGCACCCGCCTGCACCTCGGCATTCCCCTGGCCGGGGTGGTGATCCTCGCGGTCTGGGCCCTGCTGGCGCGGGGGTTCATCGGCTTTCAGATCAAGGTCATGGGGCTGGCGCCCCGGGCCGGGGCCTATGCCGGATTCCGCCAGAACCGGCTGGTGTGGTTTTCGCTCCTGCTCTCGGGGGGGCTCGCGGGGCTGGCCGGCTTTTCCGAGGCCGCCGGCCCCATCGGCCAGCTTCAGCCGGCGTTGTCGCCCGGCTATGGCTTCACCGCCATCATCGTGGCCTTCCTGGGCCGCCTGCACCCGGTGGGCATCGTGCTGGCCGCCTTGTTCATGGCCCTGACCTACCTGGGCGGCGAAACCGTGCAGCTGTTCATGGGCCTGCCGCTGGCCGTCACCGGGGTGTTCCAGGGCCTGATCTTGTTTTTCCTGCTGGCCTGTGACGTCCTCATTCTTTACCGCGTGCGGGTGGGGCGGCGCCCTGCTCCGGGAGTCTCCTGACCATGGAACCCACGCTTGCTTCCTCCCTGGCCGAGGCCGGGGCCGCCGCCACCGCCCTGATCGGGGCCATGGCCCGCGCCGCCACGCCCCTGGCCCTGGCCGCCACCGGCGAGCTGGTCACCGAAAAGGCCGGTGTCTTGAACCTCGGCGTCGAGGGCATGATGCTGATGGGCGCGGTCAGCGCCTTTGCCGTCACCGTTGCCACCGGCTCCCCCGTTCTGGGCCTTGGCGCCGCGATCGGGGCCGGCATGCTGATGGGGCTGGTGTTCGCCGGCCTCACCTTGTCGCTGCGCACCAACCAGGTGGCCACGGGGCTGGCCCTGACCTTGTTCGGGGTCGGGCTTTCCGCCTTTGTCGGGCGGGATTTCGTGGGCACGCCGCTCACCGCCCTGCCGGGTCTGTCGATTCCGGGGCTTTCCGATCTGCCGGTGCTGGGGCCCTTGCTGTTCGGCCACGATCCCCTGGTCTACCTCTCGGTGGCCCTGATTGCCCTGGTGTCGTGGTTCCTGGGCCGGACTCGAGGCGGGCTGATCGTGCGCGCGGTCGGCGAAAACCACGATGCCGCCCACAGCCTTGGCCACGACGTGCTTCTGGTCCGCTATGGGGCCGTGCTGTTCGGGGGCGCCCTGTGCGGTCTGGCGGGGGCTTACCTGTCGCTGGTCTACACGCCCATGTGGGTGGAAAACATGACTGCCGGGCGGGGATGGATCGCGCTGGCCCTGGTGGTGTTCGCGACCTGGAAGCCCTGGCGCGTGCTGCTGGGGGCGTGGCTGTTCGGGGGCGTGACCATCTTGCAGCTTCACGCCCAGGGGCTGGGGGTCCAGATCCCGAGCCAGTTCCTGTCCATGCTGCCGTACCTCGCCACCATCCTGGTTCTTGTCCTGATCTCGCGCGACGCCATGCGCGTGCGCCTGAGCGCGCCCGCGTGCCTGGGCAAGGCCTTCCATCCGGAGCACTAACCCGTCCCGGGGGCGGGGATCTTGTTCGGACCCCCCCGCCCGCCGGAGGCTTGCAACAAAGGGGAACGCCTGTGAAAAAAACTCTCGTTGGCCTGATGAGCGCGGCCGCCGTGGCCGTGGGCCTTGCCGCCGCCGGGGGGGCAAGCCCGGCCGTGGCCGCCGACCCCCTCAAGGTCGGCTTCGTTTACGTGGGACCCGCCAGCGATTTCGGTTGGTCCTATCAGCACGACGTGGGCCGCAAGGCGGTCGAGGAAGCCTTCGGCGACAAGGTGCAAACCGCCTTTGTCGAGAACGTGCAGGAAGGCGCCGACGCCGAACGGGTGATCCGCCAGTTCGCCGCCTCGGGCTTCGATCTGGTGTTCACAACCTCGTTCGGGTTCATGAACCCCACCTTGAAGGTGGCCCAGCAGTTTCCCAAGGTGAAGTTCGAGCACGCGACCGGCTACAAGCGCGCCGACAACGTGGCCACCTACGCCGCCCGTTTCTATGAAGGGCGCTACGTGATCGGCGTCATCGCCGGCCTGATGACCAAGTCCAACACCATCGGCTATGTTGCCTCGTTCCCGATTCCCGAGGTGGTCAGCGGCATCAACGCCTTCACCCAGGGCCTGCGCAGCGTCAACCCCAATGCCCAGGTCAAGGTGATCTGGGTCAACTCGTGGTACGATCCGCCCCGGGAACGCGAGGCGGCCGAGACCCTGGTGGCGCAGGGCGCCGATGTCTTGTCGCAGCACACCGACAGCCCGGCCCCGATCCAGGTGGCCGAGGAAAAGGGCATTCATGCCTTTGGTCAGTCCACCGACATGCTGCGCTTTGGCCCCCATGCCCAGTTGACCGCGATCGTCGATAACTGGAGCGACTACTACAAGAACCGGATCCAGATGGTGATGGATGGGGCCTGGAAATCGGAAGACACCTGGGGCGGCCTGGCGAGCGACATGGTTCACCTGAGCCCCTACAACACCAACGAACTGTCGCCCGAGATCGTGGCCAAGGCCGAGGAAGCGCGCACGGCGATCGTCAACGGGACCTTGCACCCCTTCGATGGTCCGCTGGTCAACCAGGCCGGCGAAACGGTGCTGCCTGCCGGCCAGTCCCTGCCCGACGAAAAAATCCTGTCCATGGACTGGTACGTGCAAGGGGTGCAAGGCGAGCTGCCGAAGTAACCCCCAGGGCCATCGGGGGAACCGATTGCCCTGGCGTTTTTTCGCTGCCCTCAAGCGCTGGCCGCGCACTTCGTGCGCTTGATTCGCGCGGCGGGAGCCGCGGCGGACGGGAGGAAGGGAGCTTCCTCCCGTTTTTTTTCGCGGGCATGGGGCCCTTTGGTTTTTGTTGCGACCCTGGGCGCGGCGGGGTCATGATGGCCCCATGCTCCGACTGGATCCCGATCGTGTCAGCGCCCTGATTCGCGAAGTGGTCGATGCCGAGGTTCTGCCCCGGTTTCGTCACCTGGGGCCCGATGACATCCACACCAAAACCTCGCCCACCGACCTGGTGACCGAGGCCGACCTGCAAGCCGAGGCGGTCCTGACCCGCCGGCTGGCCGATCTGCTGCCCGGCTCGCGCGTGGTCGGCGAGGAAGCCATCCACGCCGACCCGGCCGGCCTCGACGTGCTCGACGGATCCGACCCGGTTTGGATCATTGATCCGGTGGACGGGACCGGCAACTTCACCCGGGGCAATCCGCTGTTTGCCTGCATCGTGGCCCTGGCCTGGCGCGGCGAAACCGTGATGGGCTGGATCGATCATTGCGTGGAACGGCGCACGGTTCGGGCCGAGCGGGGAGCCGGGGTGCGCTCCGGCACCGATCCCACGCCCGTGCGTCTTGCTGAGTCGACGCCGTCCCGTCTTGCTGATTCCGCGCCGTCCCGGCTTGCTGAGTCGATGCCGTCCCGGCTGGCCACCTTGCGCGGGCAGGGGGGCGGGCGGCCGGTGCTGGCCGCGCTGGCGCCCCATGTGGCCCGGATCGACCGGACCGGCAGCGCCGCCCACACCTATCTCAGCCTGCTGGCCGGGCGGGCGGACTTCGCGGTTTTCACCCGCCTCAAGGTTTGGGACCATGCCGCCGGGGTTTTGATGTACCGGGAAGCGGGCGGGGTGGCGCGTCTGGTTTCGGGGGAAACCTATGTCCCCACATGGCGCGCCGGCATGCCCTTGATGGCCCCCGACGACGCCACATGGCAGGCGCTGGCCGCCCTGATCCCGGCCCCGTTGCGGGTTCCCGCCGCCAGAACGTGAAAAAGCGTCAGCGCTCTTCCTTGGGCGGCAGGGCCATGTGGGTCATGTCGACTTCCAGGACCGGGCGTTCGCTTTGCAGGTTGATGTCCCAGTCGTAGATCCAGAACCGTTGAAAGCCGCGCGGTGTTGCGTTTTTGGGATTGCCGCGCAGGGGGCGGGCGTCGGTGACCACGCGCAGCTTGCCCGAGAAACTGAGCCCCGAAGCCAGGATCTGGTCGCGCTGGGACGGGCGCAGGGGCTGACTGCGGACCATGGCCCGTCCGTCCTCGAAGGTTTCCAGGATGATCAGGGCATCGGTGCGGCGCAAAAAGATAACCTGCTCGCGTTCGCCCAGATGGCCAACCTTTTCATAGCGGACCTTGAAACGGCCGCCGCCCACGGACTGGATTTCCTTGAACCCCTCATCCCGGCTGAGATCGCGTTTCAGGACCTCGATTTTTTGCGCGAGCTCGGGGCCCGAGAGCCCCTTGTCGCGGATCTCCTGGGCCAGCGGCGCCCAAAGCAGATCGCCCTTGTAGGAAAGGGCGTAGTCGCCATTGCGGGCCAGCCGGACCTCGGCCAGGAACTGGTCGGGCATCCAGCACGAGGCGAGAACCAGCACGGCCATCAGCGCCCCGGCCAGGCGGGCCAGCCGGGCAGGGGGGCTTGATCTCATCCTCAGGCCAGACCGGTCGTGGGGCTGCGCTCCCGGCGCTTGGCATCCCGCCATAGGTCTTCCATCTCCTCCATGGTGGCGGTGGCGGGGGTCTGGCCCCGGGCCGCCAGTCCGGCCTCGATATGGCTGAAACGGCGTTCAAACTTCGCGTTGGCGTGGCGCAGGGCCGTTTCCGGTTCAATGCCGATCTTGCGGGACAACTGGACAACCACGAACAGCAGATCGCCCATTTCGTCTTGAACCCGATCGGGAGTCGCCCCGTTGGTCAGCTCATCTTGAAGTTCTTGCACCTCCTCGTCCAGCTTTTCAAGGACAGCGGCCGGGGTGGGCCAGTCGAAGCCGACCCGGGCCGCCCGCTGCCCCAGTTTGTGGGCCCGGGTCAGCGCGGGCAAGGTGCTGGCGATGCCCGCCAGCGCGCTCACGGGGGCGTCCCCGTCGCCCTGCGCGCGGGCCTTGCGCTCCCTGGCCTTGAGGTTTTCCCACGCCCTGGTCTGGGCCGCGGCATCGGGGACGGCCGCGTCGGGATCGTCGCCGAACACATGGGGATGGCGGCGGATCAGCTTGGCGCCGATGGCCTCGGCCACGGCGTCGAAGTCGAACAGACCCGCTTCCTCGGCCATGCGGGCGTGGTAGATGACCTGCAACAGAAGATCGCCGAGTTCGTCGCGCAGCTCGTCGGGCGAGCCGCGCTCGATGGCCTCGACCACTTCATAGGCTTCTTCCAAGGTGTGGGGGGCAATGCTCTGGAAGGTTTGGGCCACGTCCCAGGGACAACCGCCCTGGGGATCACGCAACCGGGCGAGAATGGCCCGCAGGCGTTCGACGGGAGACGACGTCATGAATCCTGGCCTTGTGCGTATTCGGAAGAACGAAGCGGTCGGCGCAGCCGGAGCGAACGAAGGGCATCCTTCCGGCCGGGAGCGAAGGACGGGGGAGGGGGCCTCGCGCGCTCACCCCCGCGAACGACGCCCCCAAGAAAGGAGTTTCCTGCTTTACGGGGCCAGGGTGGGGCCCGGGGTGGTGATGTAGGCGGGCAGGGCGAAGGCGGCCGCGTGCAAGGCGGGCGTATAGTAGCGGCAGGTCAGTCCGGCGGCCTCGACGCGCCGGGTCAGGACCTCGGCCGGCGGCACGCGCCGGGTGTCGTCGTCGCTGGCCCAGCCCAGGGTCATCACGCCCCCCACGTAGGTGGGCACGCCCAGGACATAGGCGCTGGCGTGGGCAAAACTTTCGCGCATGTTGGCCTGAACCCGCCCCAGTTCCCCGGGCTGGACAAAGGGCACCCCGGCCTGGACCACCAGGATTCCCCCGGGGGTCAGGCAGCGCTTGCATCCGGCGTAGAACGACGCGGTGAACAGCCCCTCGGCGGGGCCGGCGGGATCGGTGGAATCGACCAGGATCACGTCGTAGCGCTGGTCGGTTTCGGCGACGTGGCGAATGCCATCCGCGATGATCAGACGGGTACGCGGATCGTCGAAGGCCCCCGCGCTGACCATGGGCATGTATTCCAGGCCGCGATCGACCACGGCGCGATCGATTTCCACCATGGTGGCTTCCTCGACCGAGGCATGGCGCAAAACCTCGCGCAAGGTGCCCCCGTCGCCGCCGCCGATGATCAGCACCCGGCGCGCGGCCCCGTGGCCGAACAAGGGCACGTGGGCCATCATCTCGTGGTAGACGAATTCGTCGCGCTCGGTCAGCTGGGTGACGCCGTCCAGCATCATGACCCGCCCGAAGGTGGGGTTCTCGAAAATCACCAGGTCCTGCACATCGGTCTTTTCGCGGTACAGCACGCGGGTGACCTTGAAGCCTTGGCGCCAGGAGGGATGGAGGGTTTCGTTTTGCCAGTCGTCGGTCATGGCGCGGGCTGTCCTTGTTCTCGATGCCAGGAAGGAAGGGAAAACCGGAAGGACCCGAAAAACGGGCGGGTAAAGCGGGAATCGTCAAAAGCCCGGCCCGTGAGGGCCCATCCAAGGGGGAGGAAACCCCAAGCGGCGGTCCGGCGCAACCCCGCACGCGTCCTTGAGCATGGGGTGAGGCCGGAACGCAAGACGGGTTCTCTTCATGACAATTTCCCTCAAGGTCTCAAAAGGCCTTGCGTCGCTCTCAAAAAGGGGTAAGGTCCCCGTCCGTAGACAGCGCACCTGACCCGGGATGATCATTGGGGGGTGCGTTTGTTTTTAGTTCAACCAATCACGAGGCTTGTTCCGCACGAAACAAGACCCTTCGGGTTCAACGCTGGTTAGAGGGATCGGTATCATGCGTAATGCATCCCCCCAATTGGCGGTGAATACTGAAGCAGAGGCCCGCGAAGCCCGAGCAGAGGTAAGATCCGTTCCGTCCGTCTCCCTCAAGGTCGTCTCCGACGCCGTTCCCTTGAGCGATGAGAGGTTAGACCATTTTATTTCCGAAAATGGCCTGACATTCGCGGGTAGACATCTCATCTTGGACCTGTGGCATGCCACCGGCCTGGATGATATTGATCTCATCGAACGTACCATGCGCGAAGCCGTCGAGGTGGCCGAGGCGACCTTGCTGCATATCCACCTGCACCATTTTTCGCCCAATGGCGGGGTGTCGGGGGTGGCGGTTCTCGCGGAATCGCACATCAGCATCCACACCTGGCCGGAGTGTGGATACGCGGCACTTGACCTGTTCATGTGCGGCAACGCCCAGCCCGAAAAAGCGGTGCCGGTGTTCCGCCAGGCCTTCAAGGCTGGTCACGCCAATCTTTCCGAGCACAAGCGCGGCATGATGTAAGCGACCGTTCGCGGTCGCGCGCGTCTCGCGTCGTTCTGTTTTCGTTGAGCGACCCCGGTGCAGGGGGGCCATGCGGTCCACCCTGTCCGCCGCTTCTTCCCTTATTGCTCTTCCGGCACCTCTCGCGCCGACCGGTGCTCCCTGCTTGGGGCCGGCGACCGGAGACCGGGCTTCCCTAGTGGAGAGTCCGATGCGTTCCCATGCCTTGCGTGTCGAACCGCCGTCCGTGGCGGTCCCGTCGTGCTGCGCGCCGCTCCCCGGCGCCCTGGTCGAACCCACCGCGCTGAGCGACGAACGTTGCGCGGCCCCGACCTTGTCCCTGGTGTCGGCGCCGCCCCAGTGGGTGGCCCCGGGAATGACCGAAAAAATGGCGGCTTTCCTGGCCCAGGAGCCGGAAACGCCCTGCCTGGTGGTTGATCTCGACGTGATCGAGGACAACTATCGTCGCCTGCGCGGCGCCTTGCCCGCCGCCGAGGTCTACTACGCGGTCAAGGCCAACCCCGCCTTGCCGCTGCTGGCCCGCCTGGTGGGGCTGGGCTCCAGCTTCGATACCGCGAGCCTGCCGGAAATCGACATGTGCCTTGATGTCGGGGCCGATCCCGCGCGCCTGTCGTTTGGCAATACCATCAAGAAGGCCCGCGACATCGCCGCCGCCTACGAGCGGGGCGTGCGTCTGTTTGCCTTCGACGCCGAGGAAGAGCTGGAAAAGATCGCCCGCCACGCGCCGGGCTCGCAGGTGTTCTGCCGCCTGTTCGTGGACAACAAGGGCGCCCAGTGGCCGCTCTCGCGCAAGTTCGGGTGTTCGGCGACCATGGCCCGCGACCTGCTGCGCAAGGCCGACCGCCTGGGGCTCGACGCGCATGGGGTGTCGTTCCATGTCGGCTCGCAGCAAAACGATCCCGGCCAGTGGGACGTGGCGCTGGCGCAGGTGGCCGACCTGTTCACGGCCCTGGCCGCCGACGGCGTGAGCCTGGGCATGGTCAATCTGGGCGGCGGACTGCCCACGCCCTACGGCGCGCCGGTCATGGATGTGAACGCCTACGGCACCCGGGTGATGGCCGCCGTCGAGCGTCTGTTCGGGGGGCAGACCCCGCGTCTGATCGTCGAACCCGGCCGGTACATGGGCGGCAACGCCGGCATCCTGGAAACCGAGGTGGTCTTGGTGTCGCGCAAGGACGACGCCGACGATCGGCGTTGGGTGTACATTGATGCCGGGCGCTTCAATGGCCTGGCCGAGACCGAGGGCGAAGCGATCCGCTATCCCATCGTCACCAGCCGCGACGGCGATCCGGAAGGGCCGGTGATCCTGGCCGGACCGACCTGCGACAGCGTCGATATCCTGTACGACAAGAGCGGCTGTCGACTGCCCTTGTCGCTGAAGGCCGGCGACCGCCTGCGCCTGTTGTCGGCCGGAGCCTACACCACCACCTATGCGTCGGTGGGCTTCAATGGGTTCGCGCCGATTCGCGCACACTACCTGTAGCGCCTCCTTTTCTCGTCAACAAGCCGACGGCACACCCGTCCAAATTGCCTCATTGAAGGCCCAAATCCTCAAGCGGTGCTCCCGGCTTTCCTTTCCAAAAGGGTCCGGGCGCACCGCTTCTTCATTTTTGGCCCTGTCTTCTTGTTGCCGTTCTCCCCCCCTCCCATCATCATGGACGGGGGTGGGATGTTCGTGTCACCCAACGGACACTTGACCGCCCACTTCTGAACCCGACCCGAATCGGGAATGTTTCCAACAAATAATGAAAATCTGGGAGGGACTCCATCAATGGGGGAGGCGATCACCGTGACGAATGGATTTGGCCACCTGGACGGGGACGACGAATACGAGGCCCTTCGCGAGTTTCACGGGTTGGACCAGAATGTCGTCCGGACGCTCAAGGAAATTGGCCGATCCCTGGAACCCCGCCTGGAAGGGCTGGCTCAGTCGTTTTACCGCCGCTTGCAGGAAAACCCCACCATGGCGGCCAAGATCGAAAAGGCCGGTGGGCTCGAACGCCTGATGAAAATCCAGCAGGACCACTGGCAGGCCCTGTTTTCCGATCCCGTGGGGCCGGAGCAACGCGAGCGCGCCCAGCACATCGGGCGCGTGCATGAACGCATTGGCTTGGGAACCGAATGGTTCATCGGCGCGGCCCTTGTCCAGGCGGAATTATTCCTGGGAGCTCTCCTGGAACGGACCCGCCGTCCGGCCGAGGCGCGCACGGCGATGGACGCGGTTTTGCGCATGCTGTTTTTCGACCTGGGGCAGTCGGTCAGTGCCTACGAGCACCGGGGAGTGGCGTCCCTGTTCGAAAGTGAAATTCTTACCATTTCCGACATGCTGGAACGCGAGGCGATCAGCACCGTGGGTGAAATTGCCCATAAGTCGGCGCGTTTCAACCAGATTGCCCGTCAGGTTGCGATGCGCTCCCAGGAACTGGACCACATCGCCGCGGATCTGGCCCGGACGGCCACCGAGGTTGCCTCGGAAATTCAGGTCATCGCCTCGGCGGCCAGCCAGATGCAAACGTTGGGCAGCGCGATCGGGGTCCAGATCGACGCCTCGTCGGAAGCCTCGCAACGGATGCTGGAAAGCGCCCACCGCGCTTCGGATACCGTGTCGGGCCTCAGCGAGGCGGCCAACCAGATCGCCGACGTGGTGCAACTGATCCGTACCATCGCCGCCCAGACCAAACTGTTGTCCCTGAACGCCACCATCGAGGCCGCCCGGGCCGGGGAAGCGGGCAAGGGGTTCGCGGTGGTGGCCCAGGAAGTCAAAAGCCTGGCCACGCAGACCGACGCCAGCATCGGCGATGTGTCGGCCCGGGCTTCGGAAATCCGCCAGGGAACCTTGTCCACCGCCGAGCGTATCGCCGAGGTTTCGGGCTCGATCGCCGACATGGAGCGGGCCGCCTCCGACATCGCGCAGGCCGCCCGCGAGCAGCGGGCCGCCGCCGAGGAAGTCGCGGCCTGCATGGCGGGCGCGGCGAGGGGAGCCGGCACGGTGGCCGAGCGCATGCGCGATGTCGCGCGCCAGGCCGAGGCCAACAACGGCAGCTCCGAGGTTCTGGAAGACATGTCGGCGGCCTTGAACCAGGACATGCTGCAAATGCGCGACCGGATCCAGGGGATCGTGCGCACCTCGACCGTGCACGGGGCCCATGTCCGGGTCCCCGTCGCCATGCCGGCCCGGATCGGGGGAGGTGCTCCGCTCGATACCGACGCCTTGCCGGTGATGGTCATCGATTTGTCCACCGCCGGCGCCTTGATTCGTCCCCCCAACACGCACGAGGTCAAGGCCTGGCCCATGGGCACGATCCTGGCCCTGGAGATCGCTCCGCTTTCTTCGCTGGGCCTCATTGAATGCCGGGTTCTGATGCCCTCGGGCGCGGCCACGCATGTGCAGTTCACCAGCCTGACCCCGGCGCAACGCCAGGACCTGGGCCAGGCGCTTCAGGTGATCAAAACCCGCGACGAGCGCATGGCCGCCCTGGGGCGCGAGGTCGCGGCCGAGGTGATCCGTCGCTTCGAGGAAGGGCTGGCCCGCAAGACCCTGGACCGCGACGATCTTTTCGACGAGGCCTACCAGGCGGTGCCAGGGAGCGATCCGCCCCAGGTCACCACCCGGTTCTGCTCGTTCACCGATCGGGTGTTGCCCGATCTCCTGGACGGAACCTTGACCCGGGGCGAGGATATCGTGTTTTGCTGCGTGTGCGATCGCAACGCCTATATTCCCACGCACAACAGCGTGTACAGCAAGCCGCAACGGCCCGGTGATCCTGTCTGGAACACCGCCAACAGCCGCAACCGGCGCATTTTCGACGACCGGGCGGGCCTGCTCGCCGCCCACAACCGGGAACCGATGTTCTTCCAGACCTATGAGCGCAACATGGGGGGCGGCAAGATCGTCTATCTCAAGGAAGTGGACATGCCCATCATGGTGGGGGGCGAGCATTGGGGCTCCGTGCGCCTGGCCTATCGCGGATGAAAAGGGGATCCAAGAACCCTTGATTCAGCGTTCGCCACGGAAAAGGGGGCTCGCTTTTCTTGAAACGATAAACCCGGGCAAAGGAATCCAGGGTCTGTCCGCTTCAACGTGAAACGGACAGATTCCAGGGTTTCTTTGCCGCGCAACAGAGCGTTGGAAAGGAAGGGACCCGACCGCCTGTGTCAGCCCCGGGGCGGATACCGAGTTTTAACGATCCCGGTTTAAACAAGGCCAAGCCCCTCGACAGAGGGCCTTCCGGTTTCTTTATTTTCTTCCTTGGCGCCACAAAGGCCGTTGTCATCATGATGCCATCCCTTGCTATGCGCGTGCCGGGTGTTTTGGCCTTGATTCTCTGGGTCGGGATCGGCCCGCTTGGGGCCGCGCCCCCCGATGGTCAGGAGCCCGACGCCCTGAACCCGGACGATCTGGAAATCACCGTGACCAACGCGACCCCCCTGGATCTGATCGAGGTTCGGGTGGCGCCGGTGGGCAGTGGTGCCTGGGGTGATAATCTCCTTGAAGGCAGCCTGCTGCCCGGGGCCGGAACGGAAGCCCCCGTTGTCATCAAGGGGGGAGCCCCGGTTTGCGATTATGATGTTCGAGGGGTTTTCGAGGATCAAAGCGCGCAAGAAGAGCATGCCCTGGATCTGTGCGACCTCGGGGGATATACCTTCGAGTAGAAAACAAAAAAGCACCGGCGCGCGTTGCTCTCACGCCGCGCCCGCCTGGCCCCATCCCAGGCCGGCGGCAAGCGGCAGCGAAACCACGAAGGTGCATCCCGGCCCGTCTTCGTTGCCTCTCACTTCGATCGAACCGGATTGCTGTTCGATCAGTTTCTTGCAAACGGCGAGGCCCATTCCGGCTCCGGCGGCCCGCGCGGCGCCGGCTTGCAGGCGATAAAACATCGAAAAAACTTTCTTGCGGTCGGCGGCGTCGATGCCGATGCCGTTGTCCCGCACGGAAACCACGGCCATGCCCTGGCTTACCACGCACTTGATGTCGATCTTCAAGGGGCGGTCGCGGTCGCGGTACTTCACGGCGTTGCCGACCAGATTCTGAAAAACCCGTTCGAACGCCGATTCATTGCCCCAGATGCAGGGCAGGGGCCTGCGAATGAAAAGCTGCGCGTCGATCTCGGCCAGGGCCGGAGCCAGCACCCCCGCCACCCCCGTCAGCACGGTTTCCAAGGCAACCACCGCCGGCGTGCCCATCTCCCGGCCACAGCGGGCGTAATCCAGGAGATCCTCGATCAGGCGGTCCATGCGGTCGGCGCCCTGGGTGGCTTCCCGCACGAATTCACCGGCCTCGGTTCCCAGGCCATGCCCCATCCGACGCACAAGAAGCTGGAGATACGATTTCACCATGCGCAAGGGCTGGCGTAAATCATGGGAAATCGCGTAGGCAAACTGCTCCAGCTCATCGTTGATGGATTTTAATTGTGTTTCCTTGGCCTTGAGCGTGGAGATATCAGAGAAAAGGCCGACATAATAAACGAGATCATCTGATTTATCCCTGACCTCGTTAATGGTGATAAGCTCAGGATAAACTTCCCCTGATTTTCTCTTGTTCCACATTTCACCATGCCAGAAACCTCTGTTTTTTAGCGTATTCCAGAAATCCCGGTAAAAATCCTTGTCGTGATATCCCGAAGACAAAACGCGAGGTGTCTCGCCCACCACTTCCTCGGGCGTGAAGCCGGTCAGGGCGGTGAACGCGGGATTAACCCGGATGATGCGTTCATCGGCGGTGGTGACCAGAACCGCTTCGCCGCTCGCTTCCAAAACCGTATCGGCCAGCTGCGCCCGTTTTTCCGCCAGGATGCGCGAGGTGATGTTCAAGTGAGAGATCACCACCCCTTGGGAACCACGCCGCAACGGTGTGGCCTGCATCAGGAACCAGCGTTCCTCGGTGGGCGAATGGCAGGGGTATTCCCATTCAAAATAGGAAAGCCGGCCCTCCAGAACCGCCCGCAGACCGTCGCGCACGTGGTCGGCGTCGTTTTGATCGACTCCCTTGACCGACTTGCAGACCTCCAGGTAGTTAATGCCGCGCCAATCCAGATCCTTCGACCCACCGTTGGCGCACCCAAATTCAATCCAGGGCTGATTGACGTAAACAATGCGCCCTTCATTGGTGACGACGACCAGGCTTTCCGGGATCGCATCCAGGTATCCGGCCAGCCGCTCCGTTTCGGCGTTCGGCGCCACGCCGGGGGTGAACGTCACCGTAAGCCCGCCGGGGAGAAAGGGGAGGGGAGCGATCACCACCTGCACCCAGGTCTCGCTTTCGTCGGCCGCCCGAACCAGGCGCGCGCTGGTCTGGCCGGTTTCGCGAACCCAGGCGCAGGCCTCGGCAAACCCGGGATCATCCAGGCCCGCCGACGCTGCCCCCAGCCGGGATCCAGGCACAAGAGGGCCAAGCCATGACGGGGAAGACAGCACGTCTTCTCCGCCTTGAATGCGATCGTGTGCATCCACATAAACGACGCGGACCGACATGCAGGCCTGTTCTCCCGATTTACAGCCTTGGGCAAGAAAGACGGTTCCGGGCTTCCCCCGGGGATCCAACAGCCAATCGCGCCATTTTACCTCGTTCACTCTGACGAAGCATAGGGCGCGCGTCTTTTTCCTCAGGGCACGGGCCAAGGCCTTGAAAAGGCGTGTCGTGCCGTTTTCCGGGGGGCGTCACGTTGTCGCATAATGTATATTATGAATACCAAAGCCTTCGGCGCCGGCGAAGGCCGATCAAAAGGCCCGCATATAACTACCATGGCAAATGCATGCGTCGGCGGCACCGAATCCCTCCCGATCGCCTACCATGGTAGATGCAGGTTTTTCGAAGGAGGGCAACGGCAGAAACGACGGCAGACAGGCGTTGGCTGGAAAACCAACCCCGCAACACGGCATGCAGAGGAAAGCGACCCGTTCCGTGGCCCGTGGCCACAAACGGCGGTTCGGCGACGACTTCGTGTCATCCGTTCTTTTCACGGAACAGACCAGTCCGGCGGAATCGAGGGATCCCGCTTGTTGCCTGGTCCAGGGAGCAAGAACGCGCCCCCGTCGCCTCTGGCCGCCGATGAGACGCCTGCACATGTGGTTTCCGATGTGGGTTTCCGAGACCGGAGATCCAGGAAACCCAGGTTCGGGAAGCTCCTGGCCATCCCGACCGGAAAGGCGGTCTGGTCTTGGCCGCCCTTGTTGTTCCGTCTTCTTGTTCCGTCCGGCACGGATTGGGCAGACGGGAAGGGGTTCCCCCCCCTTTCCCGGCTGCCCTCCCCTCCCCTTTTTTCGACCAGAGCCCCTTTTCGGGTCTCACTCTGATCAGGGGGAATAAAGATCCCGGTCGCGCTGGTAGACCGATCGGTACAGATCGAGCAGACGGCGCACGTCTTGATTCAGGGCGGCATGCTGTTCCAGAGCCATGAGCATGAAGGTTGCAAATGTCACCGCCTCCCCCTTGCCTCGCAACCCCTCGCGTTCGGCAAGATGGGACAAGGAATCATGCACAAATGTGCGCGCCATGACGTTCAGCTGTCGTTTGATCGCGTGGTTTTTCTGGCGCCAGCGCATCTGACTTTCTTTTGAAGCCATTGATGCCCCCTTCCCGTTCTGGTGAAACCCTCCGCTTTTTGATCCTATCTTGACGTCCGTTAATAAAAGATCTCTACTATCCCGAAAACACCCCTTGAAGCGCTTTGCCGCCTTTGCGCACCAGCTGGACGTGCGGTTTTCCGGTCCTGCTTTTTCTCGTCAAAGGGGCGGGGCGCTTGAAGAAGCGCTGGCCTGCCGGACTTGGATGAAACCATGATCGAAAGGCGCCAGGACCCGGCCCCCTTTCCTTCCCTTCCCTGCATGGGCGGAACGCTTCCTGGTGGTAAGGCCGTTTTTGTTTTTCCCGTCGTGTCCGCAGGGGAATGCATGCGAAGGGCGGCGCGATGGCCGTTCCGGAAAACAAAAAGGGGATCGTTCCTTGTTGGGGCGTAGTGGGGACTATTCTTTAGGGATTTTTTATATAAAAACAATCAAAACGTCCGTGCATACACGATATGGATATGACGGAAAACGTCACACTCATGATATGGAATCAAGAAATGTCTCAAAAGCGATATTTTTAGATAAAGCAATCCTAGGTAAATAGTCGCTTCCGCCCCCGGCCTTGTAGCCGAAAGGGGCCGGGGCTTCCGGCCCCAGCGCTTTTCCGGTCCGTCGAAGGGAAGTCAAACGCGGCAGCCAGGCGGCAGCCGGCCGACGTCGGCCGGATCCAGACGCACGCGCACATGGGCCCGGGTTTCGTCGTCCCGGCGCGCCAGAACTTCGCCCTTGCGATAGAGCCAGGCCAGGGTTGCCCCGTCTTCCAGCGCAATCGCGACATCCACTTCCACGCGGGCCTCGGCCAGGCGGGCGTCGATTCGGGCCAGCAGAGCCTCGACCCCCTCCCCGCTCACGGCGGAAAGCAGGACACAGTCGGGGGTCGCCCGCACCGAGTCCCACATGGCGGCCCGCGCCTCGGGCCCAAGCCGATCGATTTTGTTAATGGCCTCGATCAGACCGCGCTCGACCGAAGCATCCAGATCCATGCCGCGCAGAACCGCTTCGACGTCGGCCTTCTGGGCTTCGGTGTCGGATCCCGAGCCATCCCGAACATGAACAATGACGTCGGCGGCTTGCACCTCTTCCAAGGTCGCGCGGAACGCCGCCACCAGTTCGTGCGGCAGGTCGGAAACGAATCCCACCGTGTCCGACAAGATCACCCGACGCCCGGACGGCAGATCCAGGGCCCGCATGGTGGGGTCCAAGGTAGCGAAAAGCATATCCTTGGCCAGGACCCCGCCCTCGGTCAGGCGATTGAACAAGGTCGATTTGCCGGCATTGGTATAGCCAACCAGGGCGACCACGGGATAGGGCACCCGCTGGCGCGCGGCGCGATGCAGGCCCCGGGTGCGGCGGACTTCTTCCAGTTCGCGTTTCAAGCGGACGATGCGCTCGTCGATCAGGCGCCGGTCCAGCTCGATCTGGGTTTCTCCGGGGCCACCCAGGAAGCCACCCCCCCCGCGCTGGCGTTCCAGGTGCGTCCAGCTGCGCACAAGCCGCGAGCGTTGATAGGAGAGATGTGCCAGTTCAACTTGCAACTTGCCTTCGGCGGTGCGGGCCCGTTCGCCAAAAATTTCCAAAATCAGGCCGGTGCGGTCGATCACCTTGCACGACCATTCCCGCTCCAGATTGCGCTGCTGGACGGGAGAAAGCTGGGTATCGACCACCACCAGCCCGATTTCGTCGGCCTCGACCCGTTCACGCAGGCGCTCGACCGCGCCACCGCCCAGGCAGGTGGCGGGCACGATCCGGGTCAGGGGGACCAGCTCGGTTGCGACAATTTCCAGATTGATGGCCAGCGCCAGGGCGGCCGCCTCCGCGAGGCGTTCCTCGGGCGCGCGTCGCCCGGGCGGAGCCTTGCGGGGATAAGGGTGAACGACGACCGCCCGCATGGCGGGCGGCGGTCCTTCATATTCAAAGGCTGGATGAGACACCCGGATCAGACCCCGGCCTCGGCCTCGTCCCGGGTAGGTTCAAACAACTGCACCGGAGCCGATGGCATGATGGTTGAAATAGCATGTTTGTAGACAAGCTGAGTGTGCCCGTCGCGGCGCAGCAACAAAGAAAAATTATCAAACCAGGTCACGATTCCCTGAAGTTTGACACCATTGACCAGGAATATGGTGACCGGAGCCTTATTCTTGCGGATATGGTTCAGAAACACATCCTGAACATTCTGGTTTTTTTCGGCCGGCATGGAACGCCCTCTCATGCTCTCGTTATTGTCCCAAGGGGGTTCCCCCTCCGGGATTGTCGCAATGCGGCAAAAGCCGCCGGTCCCTGTGGTATCACCGTTTGACTGGTTTGCAAACGGTTCCGGTCCAGGGGCCGGCGGGAAAAAAGGATCAACCTCCTCGCCCGTCCCCCCTTCAAAACACTCTCACCGATCGGGAGAAGAAGAGGACGGGAGCGGTTCCCCCGTGCCCAGACGATCGAGCAGGGCCCGCAACGCCCCGCACCCATTCACATGCGCATGAGGAGGGGTATCGGCAAACTCACCCGGACGGGGCGGCTCGGGACGCACGAGGATTCCCGTGCAGCCCAGGGCCGCCGCGCACGCCAGGTCCACGTCGCTGTCGCCCACGAACCAGACCGTCGGCCCGGGGGCAAGCCCCGAGGGCGCCAGGGCCATGTACCCGGGATCGGGCGCCGGTTTGTCGCGGGGCGCGTCGCCGGCCCCCACCAGGGCATCGAACACGGAGGTCAGGCCCAGCTGGGCCGCCTCGATCCGCAGGAAATCACCGGTTTTGTTGGAAACCACGGCCAGGCGCACGCCCTGCCCGGCCAGGGTTTCCAGCAACGCCCGGGCGTTGGGAGTCAAAGCCAGGCGCTCCAGGTGGATGGCCTTGAAGCGGGCGAAAAAGATGTCGCGCGCCTCCTCCCAGCGGTCCTTGAACAGCTGCGGGAAGGCATCGCGCATCGAAAGGCCCACCCGTTCCCGGGTTTCCTCCAGCGACCATGCGGCCTGCCCCATCGCCACCAAGGTGGTGTTGAGGGCATCGTGGATGCACGGCCAGCTGTCCACCAAGGTGTTATCCCAATCGAACAAGATCGCCTTGGGCTTCTCCAACACCCCAGCCGGGGGCTCAGTGACCATACCACTTCGGTCCGCTGAGGGAATCGAGGTATTCAATGTAACAGGCGCGCAGGGCCTTGGCCAGGGGGCCCGGCCGGCCGTCGCCAATCACCGCGTCGTCCACCCGGACCACCGGCATGCAAAACGAGCTGGTCGAGGTCAGGAAGACTTCCCGCGCCGTCTTCGCTTCGTCGAGGGTGAAGGAACGCTCCTCGACCGGATAGCCGCGTTCAACCGCGAGGTCGCGCAAGCGATGACGGGTAATGCCGGGCAGGATGTCCTGCCCCAGGGGGCGCGTCACCAGGGCGCCGGCCGCCGAAACGATCCAGGCGTTGGCCGAGGAACACTCGCTGACCAGGCCGTTGGCGTCCACCAGCAGCGCCTCGAAGCCTCCCAGTTCGTGGGCCTTTTCCTTGGCCAGCACGTTGGGGAGCAGGGAAACCGACTTGATGTCGCGCCGGCCCCAGCGGATATCGGGCTGGCTGACCACCGACACCCCGCGTTCGGCCACCTCGGGACGCGGCCCCAGGCCGGCGCGCGCGGTCATGACCAGGGCCGGCGGCGTGCCGTCGGGGGGGAAGAGGTGGTTGCGCGGCGCCACCCCCCGGGTGACCTGGACGTACACGGTGCCATTGGTGATGCGATTGCGGAAAACCACCTGGCGCGCGATGAAGTCAAGGGCGGCCCTGCTCATGGGCGCGTCGATTTCCAGTTCGGCCAACGAGCGTTCCAGGCGCATCCAGTGCCCTTCGGCATCAACGGGACGCCCCTTGTAGATGGCCATGACCTCGTAGACGCCATCGGAAAACTGGTAGCCCCGATCCTCCACGTGAACCATGGCCTGGCCGTGCGGCACGTACTGGCCATTGACATAGGCAATGCGCGACATGGGCGCGGACTCCTCTTGTGACCTGACGGTGAAGCGTTCGGGCAACCGGGTTCCCTCGCCGTCGCGCTTCGATTCGTGATCCCGACACATCCTTACGAACCACGGACCCGGATGGTTCGCCCCGCCCCCGCTCCGCTGGAGAGCGGCGAGGTCCTGTTTTTTAGAAAAATTCCAGGCGAACCGAAAACAGCTTTTCCACCTTTTTGATGGCCGCCGCCGTGGCGAACAAAATGATGCGGTCCCCGGCCTGGACAACCGTGTTGCCGCGCGGACTGATCACCGCGTCGCCGCGCACCACGGCGCCCAGAAGCACCCCCGTGGGCAGGTTGATGTCCTTGAGCGGCTTGCCAACCAGGGGGGATGTTTCCAAGGCGTCGGCTTCGATCAGTTCGCCAAACCCTTCATGCAGGGAATGCACCGAGTGGATACGCCCCCGGCGCACGTGCTGCAGGATCTTGGAAACCGTGATGGCCCGGGGATTGACCACCACATCGACCCCCAGCGAGCTGACCAGGGTATTGTAGGTGCTTTTGTTGATCAGGGTAATGGCGCGCTGGCAGCCATAGCGCTTGGCCAGGAGCGAGGCCAGCACGTTGGTTTCGTCCTCGTTGGTCACCGCGATGACCGCTTCGGTCTGTCCGACCCCGGCTTCCTCCAGAAGCTCGGGATCCAGGCCGTCGCCCACCAGAACCGTGGTGCGACCGGTCAGCGTGCTGGCCACCAGGTGCGAGCGCTCGCGGTTGATCTCGATCACCTTGGCGGCAACCTGGGGAAAGTCCCGCTCCAGGGCCTGGGCCAAGAACAGGCCAATGTTGCCGCCGCCCAGGATCAGGATGCGCCGGGCCGCGCCCTCCTCGTGGCCAAAGGCGGACAAGGCGCGCTCGGTCCGGTCCGAGGCCACCACGAAGTAAACCTCGTCGCCCGGCAGCATCTGGTCGTCGGCGCTGGGCACGTTGGCGCGGTCGTTGCGCACGATGCCCACGACCACGATGTTGAGATCGGGAAACAGCTGGGTGAGCTGGCGCAAGGGTGTGTGCACCACCGGGGTACGCTCCGTGCACCGAACCCCCATCAGGCGCACCCGGTCGTTGGCCAGGGGAATGACATCCATGGCCCCGGGCACCAGCAGGCGCCGGGTCACCGCCCGGGCAACCTCGATTTCCGGGCTGATGATCACGTCAATGGGCATGTTCTCGCGCGAGAAGAGATTGGCCCAATGCGGCTGAAGGTAGCTCTGGTTGCGCACGCGCGCCATCTTGGTGGGCACGTTGAACAACGAGTGCGCCACCTGGCAGGCGACCATGTTGACCTCATCGGCGTGGGTCACCGCGATCAGCATGTCCGCGTCCTCGGCCCCCGCCTGCTCCAGGACCGTGGGCAGCGAGGCGTGGCCGACGATTGCCTGAACGTCCAAGGCGTCGGTCACGCTGCGGATCAGGTCCGCGCGCTGGTCGATGATGGTCACGTCGTTGTTCTCGGCCGCCAGATAACGCCCGATGGAAAACCCCACCTGACCCGCGCCGCAGATGATGACCTTCATCGCTTTCCTTTCCCTGCCCTTTTTTTCGGATCCTTGGGCCCCGGGCCGTGCCGGGCCCGTCCACAAGACGCGCGCGCAGGTACCGCACGCCCTTTATCCGGATGAGAGGAGACCCCCGCCGGGATCCATGGGCCTTCCCGATCCCTGGTTCGATAAGGCGGGGTCGATCGGACGACAAGAGATACCATTATATAGGGGAGGACGGGCCGAGCCAAAGGGCCCGCCGGTCCCGTGCCCTATCCCCGGGGCCGGTCGATTCCGGCAACCCCCAGGGTCTTGAGTTTACGATGCAGCGCCGAGCGCTCCATGCCGATGAATTCAGCCGTGCGCGACACATTGCCGCCAAAGCGGGTGACCTGGGCAATCAGGTAATCCCGCTCGAACATCTCGCGTGCCTCGCGCAGGGGCAAGGCCATGATCTCGCCCGAACGGTCCAGGCGCAGGGAATCCGGGGCCACGGCGGTGATCTCGACCGGCAGCATGTCGGCCCGCACCGGCTCGCGCGGATCCCCGGGCGCCATGATGATCAGCCAGTCCATGACGTTGCGCAACTGCCTCACATTGCCCGGCCAGTCATAGGCCTGCATGGCGGCCAGGGCATCCTCGCCCAGGGGCCGCGGCACCAGTCCCGCGGCCGAGGCGGCCCGCTCCATGAAGTGGGTGGCCAGGAGCCCGATATCCTCGCGGCGCTCGCGCAAGGCCGGCAGGCGCAAGGGCACCACGTTCAGGCGGTAGAACAGATCCTCGCGAAAACGCCCTTCGTTGATTTCGCGCTGCAAATCCCGGTTGGTGCTCGCGATCACGCGCACATCGACCCGGACCCGCCGCCCGCCGCCCAGGCGCTCGAAGGTCTGGTCTTGCAAGATGCGCACGATCTTGCCCTGGGTTTCCAGGGGCATGTCGGCAACCTCGTCAAGCAGCAAGGTGCCGCCGTCGGCCTGCTCGAACAAGCCGATCTTGCGCGGGCCGTCGCCGTCGCCCCACTCGGTGCCCAGCAGCTCGGCTTCCATGCGGTCGGGGTGCATGGCCGCGCAGTTGACCACGACCAGGGGGCTGGCGGCCCGGGGCGAGCGGGCATGGATCATGCGCGCCACCACTTCCTTGCCCGTGCCCGGTCCCCCGGACACCAGCACCCGCGAGCCCGTGGGCGCCACCTTGTTGACGGTCTGGATCACCTGCTGCATGGCCGCCGAGGTGCCGATCAGCGACGTTTCCGGTCCGGCGCGCAGGCGCAATTCGGCGTTTTCCCGCTTGAGCCGGGCGGTTTCGATGGCGCGCTGCACGATCAGCAACAGGCGATCGGCCTTGAAGGGCTTTTCGATGAAATCAAAGGCGCCTTGCTTGATGGCGCTCACCGCCGTTTCGATGGTGCCGTGGCCGCTGATCATGACCACGGGCAGCAGCGGGAAATCGCGCTTGAGGAGCTTCAGCACCTCCAGCCCGTCCAGACGGCTGCCTTGCATCCAGATGTCCAGGACGACGACCGAGGGCACGCGCTCGTCGATGGCGCGCAGGCAGGAATCGGCGTCCAGGGCCTCGCGGGTTTCGAACCCCTCGTCCTCCAGGATGCCGGCCAGCATCATTCGGATGTCTTCCTCGTCGTCGACGATCAGAATATCATGGGCCATGGACGGACAGGGTTTGCGCGGACACGGAAGCAGCCTCCGGCCCTCTCTCGGACGAGACGGCGGGCGGGGCGGACGGAACGGTTTCTGGCGGCAAGGACCGCGACAACGGCAAGGTCATCGCGATGGCGGCGCCGCCCCCGGGAGCGTTCTCCAGTATCAGATCTCCTCCATGGTCTTCCAGGATTTTCTTCACAATGGCAAGGCCCAGCCCGGTTCCCTTCGAGCGGGTGGTAACATACGGTTCGGTCAGACGGTGCGGCTCCATGTCGGGAGGAAGACCACGCCCGTTGTCGATCAAGATGACCGTCGCCCAGTCCCCCGAAACACTCAGCAGGACCCGCACCACCCCCGGCACCAGCGGCGGCCCGCCCTCGGCCGGACGGTCGCGTCCCTCGATGGCCTCGACCGCGTTTTTCAGGAGATTGGTCAGCGCCTGGGTGATCTGGCGGCTGTCGCAGGCCACCCAGACCGGGGTATCGGGCAATTCCGTTTCAAAACTGATGCGGCCATAGGCGGTGTGCTGAAGGAAAACGGCCTGTGACACGATGTCCACCAGGTCGGCCGTGCGAATTTCGGGGGCGGGCATGCGGGCAAAGGCGCTGAATTCATCCACCATCTGGCCGATGTCGCTGACATGGCGGACAATGATGTCGGTGCATCGCGCGAAGGTTTCCGGATCCTCGGTGATCTGGCGCAGGTACTTGCGCTTCAGGCGTTCGGCCGACAGCTGAATGGGGGTCAGGGGGTTGCGGATCTCGTGGGCAATGCGCCGGGCCACGTCGGCCCATGCCGCCTTGCGCTGCGCGGCCTGCAGTTCGGTGATGTCGTCGAAGGTGAAGACAAACCCGGTCACCCCGCTGTCGGCGTGCTCGGCCGCCACCCGCACCAGCAAGGTGGCGTGGCGCCGGGTGGCGGTGGTCACCTCGATTTCCTGTTCCACCGGACGGTCGGGGCGCTGCCCCGCGTCGTTCAGCAGGTCCCCGAAAGCGGGCAGAATGGCGCCGATCGGATGGCCGATCCACAAGTCCAGGTCTTCGTCCAGCAAGGCCTTGGCCGACGGATTGGGCAAATTGATGCGCCCGGCGGCATCCACCCCGATCACCCCGGCCGAAACCCCGGCCAGCACGGTTTCGGTGAAGCGCCGGCGCTCGTCCAGTTCCTCGTAGGCGGCCATCAGGCGCCGGTGCTGGCTTTCCAGGCGCACGGTCATGCGGTTGAAGGCCCGGCCCAGCAAGGCCACCTCGTCGCTGGCGATGATTTCCGGCACCCGGACCGCCAGATTGCCCTCGCGCACCTTCTCGGCCGCGTCGATCAGTTGCATGATCGGACGGGCCAGCCGGTTGGCGATGCTCATGCCCACCCACATCGCCCCCAGCAGCAAAAGCAGCGACACCACCACGGTGCTGAGAAAATAGAGGATTTGCAGCTGCGCGCTCTGGTCCTTGAAGGTCATGTACTCGCGCACGGCCGCGTCGGCCTTTTCGATGTGATCGCTGACCGTGGGATCGACAAAGCGCCCGACATATAAATAGGTGGAAGGCTGGGCCAGCTCGACCAGGGCCCGCACCCGGTCATTGGCCTGCCCCGGCAGCACCACCACCTCGCCCTTGTTCGCCTGTTCGATCAGGAACGAAGGCACCTGCTCGAAGCGCAGCGAAATCGTGTAGCCCGCCCGCCCGATCACCGTGCCATCCCCGGTGAAAACCACGACTTCCGACAGGTTGCGCAACACCGACTGCGTGCCCAGGAACTGGTTGAGCACCTGTTGATTGGGAAGCCGCCGCCAGGCCCGGTTGAGGTCATTGGCCATCAACGCGGCATCGCCGGCGATGGCATTCATGTGGGCCTTCAAGAAAGCCTCGGCAACCTCCTGGGATTCCTCGACGGCCGTCGACACCTTGTCGTCGAACCAGCTTTCAAACCCCACCTGGAAGACCAGGGCGGAAAACACCGCGAGCACGATGGCCGGCACGATGGCCACCGCGCTGAACAGCACCGTCACGCGCACATGCAAACGCGAGCCCGCCGCCCCGGTGCGCCGTTCGCTCCACAGCCGCACGCCGGCCCGGACCACCAGGACCCCCAGTATCAGGAAAATAACCAGGTCCAGGTTCAGCAAGGTCAGCAGGGTGATCGAGGTGGGCTCGGGGGTGGACAGAAAGTAGAAGGTCCCTCCCCCGCTGGCCAGCGCCGCCAGGAACAGCACCAGGGCAAGGCGGCGCCCCAGATGCTTGCGCCTGGCCCACACGGCCAGACGCTGCAGCCGGCGCTTCAGGCGCAAGCGGCGCCGGCGCTTCGAGGCCGGCTCGCTTTTGTCCGGGGTAGGGATCCGAACCTCCCTTGTGTTTGTTCAAGATCTGCGTGCCCATGGGTCAAGCACAAGACAAGTGTAGGGCAACCCCGGGCCCGAAGCCAAGCCTTGAAAAACCATCGCCCGGAGCCGTGTGCTACCCTTTCATGCCCCGAACCACCTGGATATCCAGGTCCCGGATTTTCTTGCGCAACGTATTCCGGTTCAGCCCGAGAAGATGAGCCGCCTTGATCTGGTTGCCCCGGGTTGCTTCCAGGCACAGGGCGATCAAGGGCCGTTCCATTTCGCGGGTGATACGGTCGTGCAGGCCCGGCGGAGGCAGGGCGTCGCCATGGGCCGCGAAATAGTGGCGCAAATGACGTTCGACCATGGCCGAAAGTCCCTCGGCGGTGGCTTCGTCGTCGCTGCCCGGGGCCGGGGTGGCCTGGGACAGCTCGGCCTCGATCACGTCCACCCCGATCACTTCCTGGGAGTACAAGGCCGCCAGGCGCCGCACCAGGTTTTCCAGCTCGCGCACGTTGCCAGGCCAGCGGTGACGCTTGAGGCGTTCGATCGCCGCCGGCTCCAGGATCTTGACCGGCAGCCCCTCGCTGCCCGCCGCCTGGGCAAAGAAATGGCGGATCAGCTCGGGGATGTCCTCGGTGCGTTCGCGCAAGGGGGGCAGGCGCAGGGGCACCACGTTCAGGCGATAGTAGAGGTCCTCGCGAAACAGGCCCTGATTGATCAACTGGCGCAGGTCGCGGTGCGTGGCGGCAACGATGCGCAGGTTGACCCGGATGGCCCGCTGTCCGCCCACGCTCGTGTATTCACTTTCCTGCAAGACGCGCAGCAGACGGGTTTGCGCCTCAAGGGGCATGTCGCCGATTTCGTCCAGGAACAAGGTCCCGCCGTCGGCCTGCTCGAAGCGCCCGGGCACGCGGGTGTGGGCGCCGGTGAACGCACCCCGTTCATGGCCGAACAGCTCGCTTTCGATCAGATCGCGGGGGATGGCGGCCATGTTGACGGCGACGAACGGCCCGTTGCGCCGCTTGCCGTAGTCGTGCAGGGCCCGGGCCACCAGTTCCTTGCCCGTGCCCGACTCCCCGTTGATCATCACCGTGAGGTCGGTGTTCATCAACCGCGCCAAGGTCCGGTAGGTTTCCTGCATGGCGGGCGAGCGCCCGATCAGGGGCAGGCGTTCCTCCTCCTCGACCTCGTCGGGATCGGCGCCCACCGCCGCCCCCTTGGGCAGCGACAGGGCCCGGCGCACGACGTTGACCACCTCGTTCAGGTCAAAGGGCTTGGGCAGGTACTCAAACGCGCCGCGCTCGGTCGCCTTGACCGCCGTCAGCAAGGTATTCTGGGCGCTCATGACCACGATGCGCAGGTCGGGGCGGATTTTCTTGATCCGGGGAATCAGGTCCAGGCCGTTTTCATCGGGCATGACCACATCGGTGATGACCAGATCCCCCTGCCCGTCCGCCACCCACGTCCACAAGGTCGAGGCGGTTCCGGTGCTGCGCACCTCGTGCCCGGCCCGGGTCAGGGCCTGGCTGAGGACGGTACGGATTCCACGGTCATCATCGGCAACAAGAATTACAGACATGCGTCTTCACTTTCCGGTCAGGCTTCATGCGGGGGGCGGGGCCGCTTCTCAGGCCAGCGCCGCCGGCTCCCGCGCCATGGGCAAGATAATGGTGAACACCGTGCGCCCTGGCTGGCTGTCGAACTCGATGATTCCCCCGTGGTCGTTGACGATCTTGGCGACCAGAGGCAGCCCCAGGCCACTGCCCTTGGGCTTGGTGGTGACAAACGGATCGAACAGATTGCCGCGAATGTCGTCGGGGATGCCCTCGGTGCCGTTGTCACGCACGCTGATGACCAGGGGCAGGTCGGTCACCTCGCCCCCTGGCACGCGCAGGCGCAAGCCGTGCTGGTAGGCGGTCGAGAGCGTGATCTCGCCGCCCATGCGGGGCGTCGCCTCGGCGGCGTTCTTGACCAGGTTCAAAAACACCTGCACCAGCTGGTCGCGATGGCCAAACACCGCCGGCAGCGACGGATCATACGATTCAATAAAGCGCACATGGCGGGCAAAGCCATTTTCGGCCACCATGCGCACGTGTTCCAGCACCCGGTGAATGTTGACCGCCTCGCGGTCCAGTGGCCGGTTCTCGGAGAAAACCTCCATGCGATCGACCAGGGCCACGATGCGGTCGGTTTCGTCCAAGATCAGGCGCAGCAGCTGGCAGTCCTCGGGCGGGCGGCCGGTTTCCAGAAGCTGGGCGGCCCCGCGAATGCCCGAGAGCGGGTTCTTGACCTCGTGGGCCAGCAGGGCGGCCATGGCGGTGACCGACCGGGCCGCGTTGCGATGGCTCATCTGCTGGCCGATCTTGAGCGCCATCGATAGTTCATTGAGGGTCAGGGCCACCCATCCGTCGTGTTCCACGATGGGGGAGACCTGAACGGTCAAGGTGCGCGGCCCCGTGCGCGGGGTATCCAGCGGCACCCCGTACTCGGAAAACGGAGAATGATTGCGCCGGACCTTTTCCACCAGCCCGAACAAGGGGTTATCGGCGGGAATGAGGTCGCGCAGCGGCAGGCCCAGCAGGTGGGGCGACGTGGCCTCGAACATCTGTTCGCCGGCGGCGTTGACAAAGACCACCGTGTCGCGGTCGTCGATCACAAGGATGACGGCGGCCACGGCGTTGAGAACCGCGCCGGGATCGATGCCCGGAAGGCTTGGGCGCGGGCTGGCTTTACGGCGAAGGGGGGAGGACTTCACCATGATCAGCGTCCCTTTTCCTGGCGCAAGGCGGACCGGGCCGGGGCTTGCAATCCTTCTCGCGGTTGGAAGCCCTCTTGCAGCTGCGCAAGGCAGTCCAGGGCCTGGTCGGGGGTGCGCGCGTTCATGTAGGACGCCCGCCAGCCTTCCGCCCCCAGGAACGAGGCCGTGTACCAGATCATATGCTTGCGCGAAACCCGCACCCCCAGGTCGGGCCCGTAATGGGCCACCAGGGCGTGCAGATGATCGCGCATGAGAGCCAGGCGCTCTTCCAGGGCGGGCGGGGCGGGCTCGTCGGTCCGGCCCTCGGCCAGGTGACGGGCGATGGCGCCCGGCAGCCAGGGGGCCCCCAGGGCGGCCCGGCCGATCATGACCGCGTCGGCGCCCGACACGGCGAGGGCCTGGCGCGCATGAGCCACCGAGCCGATATCGCCGTTCACAATGACCGGCAGGCGCACGGCCTCCTTGACCGGACGCACCGCCGCCCAGTCGGCGCGCCCCTCGAAACGCTGGGCGCGGGTCCGGGCGTGCACCGTCACCCAGGCCGCCCCGGCCGCTTCCGCCAGACGCGCCAGGCGGGGGGCGTTGCGGCTTTCGTCGTCCCAGCCCAGGCGCATCTTGACCGTGACCGGCACCGAAACCGCGCCCACGACGGCTTCCATCAGGCGCCCGGCCAGGGCCTCGTCGCGCATCAGGGCCGCGCCGCCCAGGCCGCCCACCACCTTGCGGGCCGGACAGCCCATGTTGAGGTCGATCACCCGGGCCCCCCGGGCCTCGGCCACCCGCGCGGCCTCGGCCAGGATGGCGGGATCACGGCCCAGGAGCTGGACGGCCAGGGGCTCGTCCTCGTCATCCATGGGGGGAACGCGCGAAGACGTGGCGCGGCAGGCGGTTCGTGCCGGGGGGGTGTCTTCCACCGGGGCGCGGAACAGCCCGCGATCGCGCCCGCGCAGCAGTTCGCCGCCGGCCACCATTTCCGTCCAGGCCAGCGGGCAGCCGAAACGGCGGGCCAGGCACCGGAAGGGGCGGTCCGTGATGCCGGCCATCGGGGCCAGCGAGACAAGGGGAACGGAGGGGGAGAGGATCTCGGACAACGCTACCATGTGCGGACCACCCTTACGGAACTCTGATCATTCCGTAGGCAATTGCACAAATCCCTGTCGCCGTCCAGGGATCAGGAGGGGCAAAGGGGCCTGCACAGCCCCTTAAAGCACAAAGTCGGTGAGAAACTTGATCCCCGGGAAGGCAAGCGTTAGCAAAAGGTAGGCAAGCATCAGCACATGGGCGCCCAGCCGCCCCCGCACGCCCCAGCGGGCCCGGGCGAACAGTAATCCCGCGATCAGGGCAAAAACCGAGAAAGACAAGACCGTCTTGTGGTCAAAGACCACCAGATGACCACTTTCCACGTACTGAAGGCCCATGCCGGTCACCAGCCCCAGGGCCAGGACTCCCTCGCTGGACAGCAACAGAAGATTACCCAGATCATCGGCCTCGGCCGCCGCTGGCAGGCGCCGGGTCAGCTCGGTGGGGCGCTTGGCCTTCAAGGCGCGCTCCTGGATCAGGCCCGAGACCGAGGCCATGGCCGCGTTGGTCAGCAGGCCATAGGTGATCAGGGCCACGGCGATGTGCAGCATGGTCCAAAAGGGTGGCGCGGCCGTGACAACCATCACCCGGGCGTTTTCGGCGCCGGCCCACACATTGGCCATCAGCCCCAGGCCCATCAGGTAGGGCAGCAAGATGGGAACCATGCGCCAGGCGGCGGTCCTGATCACGCACAAGGCAAGGTAAAGCGTGAGCGCCGTTGCGATGCTTGCCCATAACGCATTGGAAAATCCCGTGTTCCATCCCCCATTGAGCGTGGCGGGCACCAGGGCGACGCTCAAGGCGCCGACGGTCGCCAAGATCAGGGCAAGCCAGAACACCCCGTCGCGCCGGGGTGGGCGGCGCAAGGGCGTGAGAGCCGCCGGCACCAGGCTGGCGAGGGCGGCGACGTGCAAAAGGGCGATGAATCCGTTCATGCCCCAGACTATACAGCCGCCGCGAGGCCAAAAACAATCGCCTGCCCTTGGCGGGGCTGCTAGGGTGGCCCCCCCGCAGGAGACGGGAACGACACGAAAACACGGGCGAGGACAGGAGAAGACCCGATGGTCAAGGTAGCGGCGCTGATCGTGGCGGCCGGACGCGGCACGCGGTTCGGGGGCGACTTGCCCAAACAGTATCTGACCTTGGGCGGCCGGCCCGTCTTGCGCCATTCACTGGCCCGATTCGCCGCCCACCCCGATGTCGCCGTGACTCGAGCCGTGATTCATCCCGACGACCGTGATTTGTACGATCAGGCGGCCCAGGGTCTTGCAACCCTCCTTGAGCCGGTTCCCGGCGGGGCCGAGCGCCAGGATTCGGTGCGCCTGGGCCTGGAAAGCCTGGTTGAGCACACTCCCGACGTGGTTTTGATCCATGACGGCGCGCGCCCTCTCATCGACGGCGCGCTGATTGACCGCGTGATCGCGGCCCTGGCCGAACACCCGGGCGCCATTCCCGCCTTGCCGGTGGCCGATACCTTGAAGCGCGGCGCCGGGGGACGGGTGGGGGAAACCGTCGATCGCTCGGGACTGTGGCGCGCCCAAACCCCGCAAGGCTTCCGCTATCCCGACCTGCTGGCCGCCCACCGCGCCGCCGCCGGACGCACCTTGACCGACGATGCCGCCGTCCTGGAAGCAGCCGGGGGCACGGTGGCCCTGGTCGAGGGGGCCGAGGAAAACGTCAAGATCACCACCCCGATCGATCTGTCCCGGGCCGAGGCCCTGTTCCGGGGGCCGGGCGAACCGCGCATCGGATCGGGCTTCGATGTCCACCGCCTGGGGCCGGGCTCGTTCGTCACCCTGTGCGGGCTGGAGATTCCCCACGATCACGGCCTGGTTGGCCATTCCGACGCCGACGTGCCCATGCACGCGTTGACCGACGCGCTGCTGG
Organism: Pararhodospirillum oryzae; assembly: GCF_007992075.1. Lineage (GTDB taxonomy): Bacteria > Pseudomonadota > Alphaproteobacteria > Rhodospirillales > Rhodospirillaceae > Pararhodospirillum > Pararhodospirillum oryzae. The sequence goes on along the minus strand of NZ_BJZO01000001.1, from coordinate 45,947 downwards.
GCACCATCAACGCCGGCGACATCGGGCGCCATTTCCCGCCGTCGGACATGCGCTGGAAGGGCGCGGATTCGGCCATTTTCCTGGCCCATGCCGGAGCCCTGATCACCGCCCTGGGCGGGCGCATCGTCAACGTGGACATCACCATCATGTGTGAGCGCCCCAAGATCGGGCCCCACCGCGCGCGCATGGCCACCCGCCTGGGCGACATCCTGGGCCTGTCCGCGAGCCGGATCTCGGTCAAGGCGACCACCACCGAAACCCTGGGCTTCACCGGTCGCGAGGAAGGCATCGCCGCCCAGGCCACCGCCCTGGTCATGCTGCCTTTCTAAAGTTTGTCCGGGAAACGCGGACGGCCCTGAAACGCATCACGCACGAGGAAAGGGAAAGGGAAGAGGGGCCGACTCCCCTTCCCTTTCCTTCCCGCCGCCTGTCTTGCCGGGCAGGACAAGACGGAGACGACCTCAATGCCCCCATTCAACGGTGCGCACCGTGCCACCGGTGGCCGTGGGATGGCGGGTAAACACCAAGGTGGCGCCGCCCGCGACCGGTTCATGGACCGGCGTGGTGGCCTTCAGCTTGGTTTCCCGCCATTCCCGGCACCACGTTTCCAGGCGGTCGCGGGCCTGGGTGAAATGGCCGGTGGCGGCGCAGGTGCGCAGCAGCTCAAGGAAGGTATGCCCGGGCACCAGCCCTTCGGCACTGCCCGGAAGGAAGGTTGCGGTGCGCTCGTTGGCGATGACCAGACGGTCCTCGGCATCGAACACCATCAGGCCAACCGGAAGGGCATCGATTGAATCGTTGAGAATTGCCAGCATGCGCAAGGCAAGCTGGTGGCTTTGGTGTTCGTCGGTGATGTCCGAGGCCACGCCGCGATAGCCCAGGAACACCCCTTGGGCGGAAAATACCGGCTTGCCGCTCACCCGGAGGTGGCGCCCCGGCGCGAACGCGACCTGGTAGAGGAAATCCTTGAACGGCAGGTGCTGGGCCATCTGCTCGTCCAGCCAGGCGAGCCGGACCGGGTCGATTTCGGGCGCGGCGATGTCGCGCCGCGTGCGGCCCAAGAGCTGTTCCGGCGCCACCCCCAGGCATTGGCGCACCCGGTCCGAGACCCAGATGAAGCGGTGTTCGGGGTCGGATTCCCAGAACCAATCCCCGGCGACTTCGGCGAAATCGCGAAAGCGGGCTTCGCTTTGCGCCAGTTTCTCGGTCACCTGGTAGCGCTCCAGGGCGAAAACCACCGCGTTGACAATATGGCGGCGTTTATCCACTCCCTTGATCAGGTAATCCTGGGCGCCGGCCGCCATGGCCTGCTGCGCCTGCTCCAGGGTATCGGTGCCGGTCAGCACGACCACGGGACGCTTGAAGCGGGCCATCAGCGCCCGGACCGTCTCGGTCCCGCCGGAGTCGGGAACGTTGAGGTCGGAAAGCACCAGATCGACGGCGTCGGGGGAAACCGCCAGGGCCTCGGCCAGGGTTCCGGTCACCTGACAGCTGAGCCGGGGCGCGGTGTTGCGCACCAGAAAGGTGGTGATGAGCGACGCGAAAACCGGATCGTCTTCCAAGACCAGGATTCGCAAAGCAGGGGCCGATGGGTCGGGGACGGACATCTCGCGAACTCTCCTCACGCCTTGCGGTAGATGACGGTCGAGGGGCCCCACTGGGCCTTGAACAAATTGGGGTCGTCCGGCACGTCGGTGGGCCCGAACACGGCGTATCCGCCGGGTCGCAGGGCGTGGCAGATCAGCCGGTAGGCGTGGTTCTTGCCCCATGCATTGAAGTAGATCAGAACGTTCCGGCAAAAGACAAGATCAACGCCTTCGATCGCTGGTTGGGGTGAAAGCAGGTTGAACTGGCGAAAGCGCACCAGGGAACGGATATCGTCGCGCACCCGCCATGAGTTCACGCCGACCAACGGCCCCTCGCTGCGCGGCAGGGCCACGAAGTAGCGCCACAGGCCCGTGGGCAGATTGCGAAACGCGCCCATGCCGTGGTCCTGGTAGACGCCCTCCTGGGCGCGGCGGACCGCCTGGCGCGACAGGTCGGTGCCCAGGACATCAATGCTCCAGCGCCGGGGAGCGCGCACGGTGCCGTCGGGTTCCAGGGAAGCCTCGCCGGCGTCGGCCAGGGCGAGCAAGGCCAGAATGGCCAGGGTGTAGGCCTCCTCGCCCGTGGAGCAGGCGGCCGACCACAACCGCAATCGCGGTGCCGGGACGCGGCGCTGGCTTTCGATGACCTCGGCGAACGCGGTGCGCCGGGCGAAATCGATCTGGTTGGGATCACGCATGAAGTAGGTTTCGTGAACCGTCAGCATCTCGACCAGCGACAGCCATTCGGGATCACTGGCGTCCTTGTGCAGCAGGCGATCCGCCCACTCCCTGAGGGCCGGGGGCGGAATGGGCGCGACGACCGCCGCGAGTTTGGCGCGCACCGAATCATTCACGGCGATTCCCACCCGCCGGCACACTTCCGCCGCCAGCCAGTCGACGAAGCCTCCCACCGACTGGGCCGTTGTCGTCGTGCCCGCTCTCCCGTCCGCCGGCAGGGGCGGCAGGACAGGGGAAATCGGGCGAGGTGGTGGCGCCGGGACGGAGGGCTGCAAGGCGCCCCGCATCAAGGCGAGTTTTTCTTCCAGGCGACGGGAGGGCGAATCATTCATGGCTGGCTCTCCCCCCCGTCCTCGGCGCGGGACAGTGCCACCCCGACCTTGAGACACAAGGCTCCGGGCACGCCCTCCTCGTTGACCGCCACGCCGTCGAACCAGTCGGCCACGGAGTCGGGAAGGCCCCCGGGCAGGGGATGAAGGGTTTCCTCGTCCAGGCACACGAGGGGACCGACGTGGCTGGGCGCCAGGATGCCCGAATGCCCCGTGAAGTCGTCCATGACCAGGGCGCAACTCTCCCGGGGGCAGTCGGAAGCCGGCTTTTCCCCCAGGATCCGGGCCAGGTCGATCAGAGGCAAGATCCGCCCGCGCCACAGGGTATGCCCCCTGGCCCAGACGTCCGCCGGCAAGGCCACGACGGCTTGCACCTGGCGCGCGTCCACGAGCACCTTGTATCGTCCCGCCGTGACCTGAAGGTATTCGCGCATCCCGTTTTCCTTGTTCGGGGGCCGCCGGACGATGCCGGCAACCCGGTCAAAGCGGATCAGGCTGGATGTCCAATGCCCTCTGTTTGTTGTGTTTTTCCCTTATCTCCTTTGCGAATGCCGGTCTCGGCGCGTCCCTCGGCCAAACGGAAGAGATCATCCCCGTCCAAGATCAGCACCACGGTTCCATCCCCCGCGATCGAGGCCCCGCCGATGCCCGGAATCGCGGCAAGAACGGGGGGGATCTCCTTGACGAACAAGTCCTGACGCCGGTGCAGGCGATCGACGGCCAGGCCCAGCCGGTGACGCCCGTTGTGCAGGATGACCAGGGGCCGTTGCGAGAAGGATCCCGGCGTGGTGGCTGTCTCGCTGGAAAACCCCAGAAGGTCGGACAAGGAAAAAATGGGCATGGTGGCCTGACGCAACAAGATCGCGGGGCGCCCGCGCACGGTTTGCGTTTCCTCCGGGCGGATCTGGTGGATCTCGGCCAGGAAGCGCTCGGGAATGGCCAGGGTTCGCCCCCCCGCTTCCACCAGCAGAACCTTCTGGATCGCCGCCGACAGGGGCAGGACCAGGATAAAGGTGCTGCCCTGCCCGGCCCGGGTCTCGATGGTCATCGTGCCCCCCAGGCGCTGCACGTTGGAGCGCACCACGTCCATGCCCACGCCGCGCCCCGACAGGGCACTGACCGTTTCGGCGGTTGAAAAACCGGGGTCGAAAATAAAGGCACTCACGGCCTCGTCATCCAGGTGCGGCGCATCGGCGGCGCTGACCAGGCCGCGCTCGACGGCGCGTTCCCGGATCCGAGCCAGATCAAGGCCTCTGCCATCATCGGTGATCCGGATTTCCACCCGGTTGCCCCGGCTGAGCGCGCTCAAGCGCACCGTCGCCGGCACGGGCTTGCCCCGGGCGGCCCGTTCGTCGGGGCGTTCGATGCCGTGGTCAATGGCGTTGCGGACCATGTGCATCAGGGGGTCCATCAACAAATCCAGCATGCCCTTGTCGATGCGAACCTCGGCGCCCTCGGTTTCCAGGCGGACCTGCTTGCCGCAGGACTGGGCAACGTCACGCACCACCCGGGGAAACCGGTTGAACACCGTTTCCAAGGCCACCACCCGCAGGTCCAAGGTGGCCTCCTCCAGACGGACCACCGCGCTGCCCAGCTGCTCCTCGCACGCCTCCAGGCCCGCCCAGGCGCCTTCCAGGGTTTCCAGCCAGCCCAGGGCCGGCCCGCCCGCCAGGGAGGACGCGCGGATGGCCTCGCCCAGGCGGCGCAGGGCCTGGGCGGCCCCGGCGCCCCGGGTCGCCGTGCGCATCATGTTGCCCAGGGTGACCAGCTCGCCGACCTGGGCCATCAGGTGATCAACGGTTTCTCCGCGCACCCGCATGACCCCGGCGGCGCGGCCACTGGGCTGGGCGGCGGGAGCCTCCTCGGGAGGGCGGGCGGCGGGTCTGGCGGCGGCGGTGGCCGCGGGCGCCTCGGGACGGATCAGGCAAGGACGGATGCGCAGGCGCCGGCCCTCGGGATCCAGGGCCTTGATCCCTTCCTCCACCGCCGGCGGGGGCGCGCTGGACACCACCAGGAACTCGAACCAGGTGCCTTCGCCCTTGAACACCGTGCGGTTGGTGATGGGGGTGCACTGGGCTTTCAGCCACTCCACGAAGGCCATCGCCAGGCGCTCGTCGCCTTCGAGATCGGCCAGGATCTCGTAAATCTGATGGCGGCCCTGTTCCACCGCGCTCACCAGATCGTGAATATTCTGGACGGAGAGGATTTCCACCAGGCTGTCGTTGATATCGTATTGGGCCAGAACCGCTTTCAGGGCCATGACCGGTGGCGTGTCCTCGCCGGCCCGGGTGCTGGCCAGCAGGGATTCGCGAAACCGGGCCAGCAGGCCGTCAACCACCTGGTCGGGAAAATCGCCCGAACGCCCCGTGTCGTCGGCGAGTTCGGTGACCCGCTGGAAAACCTCGTTGGTCAGGGCCAGAATCTCGGGATGAACGAACAGTTCGCTGCGCGCGACCCGCGTGTACACATCCTCGACCATCAGCAAGAGCTTGGCCGCCTGGGAAAGGTCGAGGAACAGGAAAAAAGTGCAGACGGAACGGGCGAGACGGGCCATTTCCTCGGCCAGGACATCATCGCTTTCCGGCGCGAGGCCGGCCCCGCCATCGCCGGGAGCCTCGCCCGGGCCACCGGCCCCAAAGCGGGCCAGCACCCCCAGCGCCCCCTCGACCAGGGAATGCAGCTCGGTTTGCAGGGCAATGCGCAGACGCTCGGCCAGGGCCTGCGACGGGGCTCCACCGCCCGGCATCTCGCGCGCGATCAGCTCCAGGTGGGCCCGGATGTGGCCCAGGGAGTCGGTGAGAAGATGACGGTCCGGGGCCGGGGTCGGGGCGGCCAGCACCGCGCGCATGTCGGCCAGATGCCCGGCCGTCCCCTCGAAGCCCATGGCCAGCGAGGCGTGATGCAAGACCTCAATGGATTCCAGGGCCCGCGCGCGCGCCTCGGCGTCCCCGCCGGCATTGACCACGGCCCGGGCCAGAACCGGCAGATGCTCTTCCATCATCTCGGCGTAGAAGGTGAGCATCTCGGGATCGGCCCCCAGCGCCAGGGGCGCCTCGGCCGGAGGATCGGGCGGCACCGGAGGCGGCGCCGCCGCCGGCGCGGGCGCGGCGGGAGCGGCCTGGGAGGGAACGGAGGCCGGGGCGGCCGGCGCGGCCGGCGCGGGTGTCGTGGGAGCGCCCCCCTCGCACGCTCGCGCCAGCTCTTCCACCAGGTCGGACGGCGGGGGCGCGTCGGCCCGGCTGGTGATGGCGGTTTCACGCAAGACCTTGAGCGCGTCCAGGGCGGCCAGCAGCAAGGCGATGGCGGGGCCGTCCAGGGGGCGTTGACCTTCCCGCACCAGCCCCAGCAGATCCTCGGCCACATGGGCCAGCCGCTCCATCCCCGCCAGATCCATGGCCCGCGACAGGCCCTTGACCGAATGGAACGAGCGGAACAATTGCGCGATTTCGTCGCCGGTCACGGGACGGGAATCCGCCGCCACCAGAAGCGGTTCGATCAGCTCGAAATGCTCCTCGGTCTCGACCCCGAATTCCTGCCATAGCATATCGGCCATGTCGCTCATGTCTGGGTTCCCCCTGCCGCCCGAACGTGTGTGCTTACGCGGGCAACCCCGCCGCCTTGCGCACGGCCCTCACGATTTCGCTGCCCCGTTTTTCCTTCAGGTCCAGGCTCATGGCGCCCGAGGGCTTGGCGATCACGTCGAAGGCGCCCAGGCGGCGGGCTTCCATCGCCTGCGGGGAGCCCACCTGGGCCACCGACGACACGATGATCACCTTGGCCCGGCTCGCGAGCTTAAGACGCTTCAGGGTTTCCAGGCCGTCCATCACCGGCATTTCGATGTCCAGCAACACGACATCGGGCGCGAACCCGGCCACGCGGTCCATCGCGGTTTTTCCATTGTCGGCGTCGCCCACGACACTCAGGTCCGGATCCGCCTTGACTACGTCGGCGATCAGCATGCGCATCATGAAAGAATCATCTACAATCATCACCTTGACAGCCATTTCCTTATCCTTTTTCTTAAAGTCCTCGTTCCGGGTCCGGTGCCGGACGAGAGGCGCCGGGAGAACACCACTCCTGCAAGGTCGCGCCCAGCCGGGCGACGGGAAAGACATGGGAGGCGTGCCCGGCCTCCAGAACCGAGAACGGCATGCCGGCCACCACGCATTCCCCGGGTTCTTGAACCACCACCGGCAAGGCGCGCCGCGCGAAGGCGCCCGCGCCTTGGGTGCCGTCGCGCCCCATCCCGGTCAGGACGACCGCCACCGGCGTTTTCGCGACCCCCAGGGCCGTTTCGAACAAATGATCCACGCTTGGATGAATGCTTGCGCTGGCCAGCACGCGCAGCGTCAGAACCCAGGTGGACCCCAGCCCCGGGGTCAGGCCTCCATCCTGGCCCCCCGGCAGCACGGTCACGGTTCCCGGAGCCAGCACCGTGCCCTCGCTGCCTTCGCTGACCTCAAGGCCGGTGTCCTGGCGCAGGTGCATGGCGAGGCTGGCGGTGTACTGGGGGGGCATGTGCTGGGCCACGACCATGGGGCACGCCAGCCGGCCGCAGGCCTTGAGGAAGGCGGGCAACATGCGCGGGCCCCCGGTGGACACGCCCACCACGACCAGATCAACCTCCCCCGGCCGCCGGCAGGCCCGCAAGGCCGGCAAGGAAGCGGTCGGGGCCGCCTGGGCCCGGGCGGTGGCGGGCTGCCCCGGCGCAGGCCGGGCCAGGGGGTGACGGCCCCAGTAGCGGATCTTCTCGCGCAGTTCCTTGTCGATGCCCACGATATCGAGCTGCACGAAAGACGATGACTTCGATATGAAATCAACCGCCCCCGCCTCCAGGGCCTGCACGGTGGTCTGGGCCCCTTTCTGGGTCAGGCTGCTCAGCATGATGATCGGCAAGGGACGCCGGCGCATGATGGCGCGGGTCGTGGCCAGGCCATCGAGGTTGGGCATCTCGACATCCATGGTGATCACGTCGGGCCGGACGCTTTCAAGCAACGACAAGGCGGCCTCGCCGTCGCGGGCCTCGCCCACCACCTCGATATCCTTTTCGCCTTCCACCATCTTGCGCACGGCCAGACGCATGAAACCGGAATCGTCAACGATCATCAGGCGGATGGGCCGGATCAGGGGAGACAAGGCGCTCATGAGGGTGGGCTCCCCCGCAAGGCGCCCACGTCCAGGAGCGAGATCAAGGTCCCGTCAACCTGACCCACGCCGCGCACGACGCCCGAGCCCCCCTCGTCGCGCACGGTGCCCGCCGGCAGGTCAACAAGGCGCGACACGGCGCTGGTGGCCAGCGCCCAGGTTTCTCCCCGGGCCGGGTTGACCTGAACCACCACGTAGACCGAGCGCGGCCCATCCAGGGCTTCGCCTTCCACCAGCTGGGGCAGATCGGCCACGGGCAGGATTCGCCCGCCCACCGCCGTGACCCCGACCTGATCGCCCAGGGCATCGGGAAGTCCGCTCGGCGCGACCCACGGCACGATGCGCTCGATCCGGGCAATGTCGAGGGCACAGGTTTCACGCCCGGCCTTGAGCAGCAACACGCGCCGGCGGGGCGGCGGGGCCTTGCCGGGGCCAAGATCGCCCCCGGCCTCCACGGGGGGCGCGGTGTCGGGCAGGAAGCGACGGATCATCCGCGCGCGTCCCGGACCCAGCAGGCGTTCAAGCGACAAAAGACAGGTAACCTTGCCCTGGGCATCGGTCAGGTAGGCTTCCAGCACATCGGCCTGGGTCCGTTCGCGCCTGTCCTCGGAGAAGCGGCGCAACCCCACCAGTTCCGGGCAGGCGAACAGCAGGGAAACGTCGTTGTGTTCGATCGCGACCAGAACGCTGTCGGGCCTGGGGTCGGAAAGTCCCAGCAACGCGGCCAGTGAAAGCACGAGGCGGGGCTGGGCGCGCAGCACGGCCAGGCCCGCCACCTCGGGGGGGGCGCCGGGAAGCGGGGTGAGGGTTCCCACCGGGGCGACCTCCCGCACCCGTTCAATGGGAAAAGCGTAGGATTCACCCGCGACATTCACCACCAGGACGCCAAACGACGCGGCGGGGGCGGAGGCCCTGCGCGCCGGAGCCGCCGCCACGTGCAGGCCTCCGCCCCCGAAACCAGCACCGCCGGGCGCGCCGCGTCCAACGCCCTCAAGGGCATCCAGGCCCAGGACATCCGCGTCAAGCAGCAGCACGCTTTCATCCCGCAGCCGGAACTGGCCCTTCACCGCCTTGGAAAGAAGGGGGGGAGTCCGCTCCCGCTGTTCCTCGCCCCCCTCCTCGAAGCGGACTTCCTCCCGCGCGTTTTCCTGTTCCTCGTGTTTCTCCGGCGCAGGCCCGGGGGACCCGACCGGCACCAGATCGCGAGAGGGAACATCGACCATGCGCCGGACCCGGTCCACGGCCAGCAGCAACAGCCCCCCTTGCGCCGTCACCAGCAGCCGCTGGCCGGCACCGGGATCCGTCGATCCCAAGGCTTCCAGGCCCAGGCGCACGGAAAGCCGGATCTGGGGGACAATCCGCCCGTCCACCGCGCCCACGCCTTCCAGCCAGTCGGGAACAAAGGGCACCGGCGTGACCACCCCGGGATTCACCACCTGGCCGACAACCTCGATCGGAAGGGCATAAGGGCGCTGGCCAACGTCGAAAACCATGACCCGCATTGACAAGGTTCCCTCTCGTTCCTGGAAAGGATCCGATCACACCCAAACGAAGGAAAATGACCTTCCTAATAGATGAACCGTTCCACGTCGGTGCGGGTCTGGTCGGCAAGGCGGGACAGTTCCACCATCGTCGCCGTGACTTCCTCCGAGGCCGAGGCATTGGTGGTGCCGATGCGCCCCAGATCCTCGATGCTGGCGCGAATCTGTTCCATGGCGGCCGACTGCTGTTCCACCGCCGCCGCGATGGCTCCGGCCATGCGGTCGGTCTCGCCCACGCCGTTGGCGATCTGTTCAATGCTGTCGCCCACCGCACGGGCCAGATCAACCCCGCAAGTGGATTCCAAGCCGGCCTTTTCAACCATGGAGTCGATTTCTCCCACCGATCGCCCGGAATGCTCGGCCAGCTTGCCCACTTCCTCGGCGACGACGGCAAAGCCCTTGCCCGCCTCGCCGGCGCGGGCCGCCTCGATGGCGGCATTCAGCGACAGCATGTTGGTTTGGGCGGCGATCTGACCGATCACCCCGGTAATCTTGGAAATCTCGCGGGCATTGCCGGCAATCGCGGTCATGGCCGCGCTCATTTCCGCGATGCGGGTCCGGCCGGTGGCGGTGAGGGCGGAAGCCTCGCGCGCATGGCGGCTGGAGGCCTGGGCGTTGTTGGCGATGTCCTCCACCGCGCCCGCCGACTGGCGAATGCCGATGCCAATCTGGCGAATGGCGTTCAACTGGCCTTGCGCCCCGTCGGAAATCTGCCCGATGGCGGCACTGGCCTGCCCCGTGGCCACGGCAACTTGCCGGATATTCCCCAGCACCCCGCGCATGGTGCCCGACAAGGCTTCCAGCGACCGGTTGAGGTTCTGCCCCAGGCGGGCCATGTCGCCCTTGCCCGAAACCGCGACCCGCCCCGCAAGATCATTGGCGGCCAGACGATCCACCACCGCGCTGATTCCGGCCACGACCTGGGCCAGTTCCTCCATCAACCGGTTGAAGGCGCCGGCGGTCTGCCCGACCTCGTCGTTCGAGCGCACCACCAGACGCCGGCTCAGGTCGCCCGAGTGCTCGATCTCGCTCATCACCTTCTGGACTTCGATCAGGGGACCGGTGACGGAGCGGATAATCCAGAACGCCAGCCCGGCACCCACGCCCACCGCGACCAGGAAGCCGATCACCGACACCCACCACGCAACGGTGTAGTCCGCCGACGCCTCGGCATGCTTGGTTCCGGCAATCTCAAGCTGAAGGTCGATCAGGCGCGAGATTTCATCGGAAACCGGATCAATGGCCGGATACAACGACACGATGGTGAACCGGGTCAGTTCATCGGGAAGGCCGGATTGCAAGATCCCCACCAGCCGGGCAACCTCGCCATCCGCTTTTTTCATCAAGGGCGTCAGGGATTCGATGATGGCCTTTTCCCGGGGGGCCAGGTACGTGCCCAGGTAGCGGTTCCAGGTGTCGCCAATGGTTTTCTGGGCGGCGGCGATCCGCGACAGGGCCTCGGTTCCCGTGATGTTGCCGTTGCGCGTTTTGTGCGCCGTGTCCACGATGTTCACGGCATACATGTCGGCGATCACCTTGAGATCGCGCAAGGGCACCACCCGATCGACGTACACCGTGTCAAGGGCCTGTTTTATATGCTGCATCTGGATCATGGCGTGGCCCGACAAGGCCGCCATGCATCCCAGCAAGAACACCGTGAGAAGAAGCAGGCGCGTCCGCACCCGAAGGTTTGCAAACATCACGTTTCATCCTCGCCCCAGGCCGCCGCCCCCGGGCAGGGAACGGGGATCATGCCGACGAGAAGCCCCAAGGTTGCTTCTCCCCTCACAACGTGGGATGCCTTGAGATATGGAGCAATGGCTGGATAAAAAAGTATTGGCGAAAAAAGCCGGGGATCAGATCAGAACGGGAAAAACCAACTTGAATTATTGGCTTTTCCCGTCCTTGCGAAAAAAGGGGAACACCCTTAAAAAGAGAAAAAAGACAAAGCAGGCGTCAAGAGTCCCCCTCCGAAGCGCCGCCCAGGCTTTTTTCGAACGACGCTCCCCCCTTCATGACCGAGCGGGTCAGGTGGGCGTCCTCCTGCCCCGGTTCCCGCCGCTTCAGATCCAAGGCGAGCAGGCGCTGAAGGAGCGGCTCTTCCACGGCAACGCCCAGGCGGGCTTCGGGAGCCCAGGTCAAGGTGCCCAGGCGCCACGCGCTATGCGGCCAGGGCAGCCCGCCTTGCGAAATCTGAACGGATTCCATCGTGGGCCCCACCCCGTCCAGGGAATGATAGGTCGAGGCCACCGCCGATAGCATCATGAGCGCGATCTGGCGCAGGCCCGCGCCATCGGCATTCCGCCCGGTGAGATCGAACAGGAAGCGGGCGCAAGGCGCGTCGAACGCCAGCAGAAAAGCCCCCTCCTCGCCGTCCTCGAACACGAAACGGACCTGGGCCACCACCCGCTCGCCAAACAGGTCGAACATTTCTTCCCGGCCCGGGGAGGAATTGAGGCCGGATTCCCCGGCCGTTCCAACGCGCCCCCGGTCCTTGGGCGTGGCCGGCCTGCGGGGATCGGGCATCAATCCCGCCACTGCCAGGACGGCGTGCCAATAGGCCTCGATCTTGTCCGTTCCCGCCCTGCCCTCTTGCTCATGCGTCGTCACGTCCGCGTTCTCCCCAAGCGTGTCTTCCGTTCGCAGGCTGTCTTGTTCACCATGGCCCACGTCTGGTTGCCCACGCAACGCCCCCCCCGAAAAGAGGGCGGCGAGCACGCAAGACAAGGAGCCGCCGCCAAAGGCGCCCCCTCTTTGGCGTGAAAATCATCAAAGAATATTCTCATATTACATGTAGTGCGACGCAGCATCGCTGCGAGTCGACAGTGCCATCGAATGATCCACCCAGGACAGGAGAAGGAAAAAACCCTTTCCCAGATTACGCGTAATTGGAGAACAGCTTAAACCTTTGATACCCACCTTCCAATCCATCAACTGGAAGCCTTATTGCATTTCGCATCGCTCGCCCGAGAGGCCCCCCTTTTTATGAATGGGTTATTAAGCGCCCCCAATTCGATCCGCGATCCCTTGTTGTGGCCGGAAGCGATCGTTACCCTGGTTTCGATCCAGTCTTCGAGGGTTGAATGTCCGTGTCGTCTTCCATGGCTAGCCTTGCCGACCTCATCGACAGCGTTGGGGACCTGCGCCCCCACCTGAGCATCGCCCACCATATTCCCGGGCGCGTTCGTCTGAAAATCGGGATCGGGGCGCTGGGGGTGCTCAAGGCGGGCGCCGCCGGAGGCCCTTCGCTTCAGCTTGAGGATCTGTGCCGGATCCAGGGCATCCAGTCCGTGCGCCTCAACGCCGGCGCGCAATCGGTCGTGGTAAGCTACGATCCGGCCGTGATCCCCCCCTCTTTCTGGCAAGACTGCCTGAGCCTGCCCGAGGATCGTTTGCGCGCCATGCTCGCGGCAACCCTGCCTCCGGGCAAGGCCTCCCTGGAGGAGGACGCTCCCCGATCCGACCCCCGAGGGCTTTCATGACTCCCGGCCCCGCGACGGGATCTTCGGGAACACGGCCCCAGCGTGGGGTGCGACCCCAGCGTGGGGTGCGGCCCCAGCGCGGGGCATCGAAACCAAGGAATGCCAGCCATGTCCCATGAACCGGTCCCCTTTCAGCAGGAGGGTTCCATGACACCCAGCTTTCCCCATTCGCTTGCCCACCCCACCGCCCATTCCTTCGCCGAGACCCTGATCCGCGCTGGTGCCCTGGGCGCCCTGGTGGGGGGCACGGCGGCCCTGGCCGGTACGGCCCGTCATCTCAAGGATGGCAGCGTCAGCCGGGACCAGGCCACGCGTGACGTGTTGGGCACGGCGGCGAAAACCGGCCTCGCCACCGGGCTGGGCGCCGTTGTCGCCGCCAGCCTGAAGGGCGGGCCACTGTTGACCACCGCCGCCATGATCGCCACCGGTGCCGCCGCCCTTTACGTGATGGACGGCAAGGCCAGGCCTGCCGCTCCGGAGAGCAAGGCCCTGGAAGACAAGGGAGAGTCGTAACATGTCCCACACCCCTGTCCCCCCGTCCGCGCCCGGCGCCCCCGAGGCGGCCCCGGCGGAAAGCTGTTCGTGCGCCGGCGCCGCGCCGGTTTCCCCGGGCGCGGCCCCCGCGGCCGGTCCCCACACCCCGCCAACGGCCCCCCATCCGCCCTTGCACATGCCCCCCCAGGCCCATCCCGGGCCCTTTGGCATCCCCTACACGGCGCCGTGGGGCGGGCCGCCGCCGGCGCCCCCCCATCCGGGCATGGGCTACCCGCCGCCCCCGCCTCCGCCGCCCATGGATCCGCACGCCGCCCAGCATGCCTACGCTCTTGCCGCCGCCCATGGGATGGCGCCCGGCATGGCGCCTCCCCCTTCCCAGCCCGGTGCCCCCCTGCCGCCTCCGTGGGGCGCTCCCCCGGCATGGGGTGCCCCCCCGGCGTGGGGCGCGGGCCCGTATGGGCAACAGCAAGCTCAGTCGCCCTACGGGTACGCGACCCCGGCCGCCGCCGGCACGCCCTTTGGCGGGCTGATGAACGCAAGCTGGACCACGGGGTGGGTTGATTTCCAAAACCCGGCCTACGTCAAGGGGATGGTCGTCGGCGCGCTGGCCGCCGTGGTGCTGGCCAATCCGGCCGTGCAGAAGAAAACCCTGAGTTCGCTCGCGTCCTTGTGGGGGGTTTTCCAAGGCGGCATGGAGGAGATCAAGGAGCGCTTCCGCGACGCCGAGGCGGAAATGCAGGCGGCCGCGCGCGGCGCCGTGCCCACGGGCGAGGACGAACCGCCGGCCGCCTGAGGCCCCCGGCCCACGCTTTTCGTTTCGATGTCTTGATTTCTGGTCCCCGGACCGGGCCCTCCCGCGCCATGCGGGGGGCCCTGTCCGGTCTCATGCCCCGGGGGAACTCATGGCCCGTCTTGTTCACCAGATCCCCGGCCGGTCGCGCTTCAAGATGGCCTGCCTGCGCGATCGTCGCTTGGATCAGCGCTATTTGCGCGGCTACCTGGAAGGCCTGGAAGGCGTGCGACGGGTGCGCCTGAACCCCAATGCGCTCAGCGTGGTGATCGAGCACGACACCACGCCCACCACGGCCGGGCGGGTAGAGGAAGCCGTGCGCGCCTTGGATCGCACCGCCCTGCCCCGCACCCGCGACATCGATCAGGGCGCGCCGTTTTCCGACACCAGCCCCCTGGTTCTGGGCGGGCTGCTGTGCCTGGCCCAGCCCTTGATTCCGCGCCCCGTGGTCGCCACGCTAACGGCGCTTCATGTTTCCGACACCGTGCGCAAGGGCGTTGCCACCTTGCTCACCGAAGGCCTGCGGGTCGAGGTGCTCGACGCCACCGCCGTGGGCCTGGCCACGCTCAGGGGCGAATTCGGAACCGCGAACATCACCCAGTGGCTGCTCAACCTCGCCGGCCTGATCGAGGACTCAACCCGGCGAGCCTCCGACGACCTGGTCTTGCGCCTGCTCACCCCCGAGGTGGATACGGTGTGGGTCGAGGACGAGGATGGCACCGTCCGCGCGCAGCCCTTCGCCACCTTGGAGGCGGGCGCGCGCCTGCGCGTTCAAGCCGGCGAAACCATCGCCGTGGATGGCCTGGTGGTGGATGGCGCGGCCACGGTCAACCAGTCGGCGGTCACGGGCGAAAGCCTGCCGGTCCCGCGCGAGGCCGGCGATCTGGTGCTGTCGGGCTCGGTGATCGAGGAAGGGCGGCTCAGCATCGTCGCCGAGCGGGTGGGCGATGCCACGACCACGGCCCGCATTGCCCAGTTCCTGCAACGCGCCCTGGCCGAGGAAGCCATCACCCAGTCCAAGGCCGACGAACTGGCCGACCGGCGCATTCTCATTACCCTGGCCTCGGGGGCCGCCGTCTTCGCCCTTACCCGCTCGTTGCGCCGGCTGGAATCCGTGTTCCTGATCGATTTTTCGTGTGCCGGCAAGCTGGGCACCTCGATGGCGATCAAATCGGCCATGGTGCGCGCGGCCCGCCTCGGCGCCCTGGTCAAGGGCGGCCGCGCCCTGGAAAAGCTGGCCGAGGCCGATACCATCGTGTTCGACAAGACCGGCACCCTGACCCACAACGAGCTGGAGGTCACCCGCATTCAGTGCCTGGACGCCACCACCTGCACCAGTGAAAACGCCCTGCTGGCCCTGGTGGCGTCGGTGGCCGAGCACTCGCGCCACCCGGTTTCGGCGGCGGTGGTCGATGTCGCGCGCAAGCGCCGGCTGGAGCACATCGGCCACGAGGAGGTGGACTTCTTCATCGGCCATGGCCTTGCCACCACCGTGGGCGATACCACGGTGCGCATCGGCAGCCGCCATTACCTGGAAGAGCACGAAAACATCGATTTCACGCCCTACGAGGACATCCTCGCCGAACTGACCGCGCGGGGAGGCTCGTTGCTGTTCGTGGGCGCCGACGGCAAGCCGCACGGGGTCATCGCGCTGCGCGACCGGGTGCGGCCCGAGGCGCGGGAAATCCTGGGCCGCCTGCGCGCGAGCGGCATCACCCGGCTGGTGATGATCACGGGCGACACGCCCGACACCGCCCACGCCCTGGGCGAGCACCTGGGGCTCGACGAAGTCCACGCCCGCATCGCCCCCGAGGACAAGGCGCGCCTGATCCAGACCCTGCAAGCGCAAGGGCGCAAGGTCGCCTACGTGGGCGACGGGGTGAACGACGCCCCGGCCCTGATGGTCGCCGACGTGGGCCTCGCCATGCCCCGGGGCGCCGACGTGGCCCGGGCCACCGCCGACGTGGTGCTGATGCGCGACGCCCTCGACGGGGTCGCCCACATCCATGCCCTGGCCCGCAAGACCCTGGGCATCATCGACAAGAACTTCAAGGCGGCGGCCACCGTCAACACGGGGCTGTTGCTCGCGGCCTCGGCGGGACGCCTCGCCCCGGTGCCCGCCGCCCTTCTGCACAACGGCACCACCCTGGCCGTGCTCGGCAACGCCTTCCTGGGCGGCGACTTTTCCCGCGAGGGCCTGCGCCTTGCCCTCGCCGACCTGCGCGCCCTGGCCGACGGCTGACGGCTCCTGAGGCGCGCGGCCTCTCCCCGAACAAAGGCCCCCGCCAGGCACCAAAACCCCGTCCCGGGCCTTCCCCGGGGGCCCGTTTCCCGGGACCCCGGGGGCATCCGCGTCGCGCAAAGACACGCCCGACGCGCGGGCGACTCCGTGACGGCCTCTCCCTTCGTCGCCGACTTCCGAAGGGTTATGACGTGGGGCTTGTGTCTTGGCGGCCGTGTGCGCACCCGGAATTTCCCGGATCCTGGCCCGGGGAAGGTGAAATAAACAAATTAAATCAATCTATTACCAGACCTGCTTTGCGGGCGCGGCTCGCTTTGCAATTGACTGTGATAATCATTTCCATTACCAAAAACCGGTTTTTTCACTCTCCCGGGGGACCTTGATCGCCCACTTTCCCCAGGCCCCCCAGGCCCCTGACGACCTCGCACCAGGACAAGCCGATGTCTGTTCCCCTGCCCGTTCCCCGGTTGGTCACCCTTCGTCACAGCATCCCCGGCCGGGTACGGCTTCGCGTGCGTCCCCGTCGTCTGGTCCGCCGCCTGGGCGCGCTGTGCGAGATCACCCCCGGAGTCCGCCACGCGCGGGTGAATCCCGGGTGCGGCGCCCTTGTTCTTGAGTACGATCCGGGCCAGACGGACGCGCCGCGCCTGCTGGCCGCCGTGGGTGCCGCGATCGAAACCCTCCTGCCCGTGCCGGACGCGCCGCGCCGGGAGCCCTCCCCTTCGGCCCCGGCGGCGTGTGCCTGCCTGGAGCCCCGGCCCCGGGGAACGGCGGCTCCCTCGCACCTGGTGCGTTTCCTGGCCCTGTCGGGCGTGATGGCCTTCGTGTTCGTGCGCAAGCTGGCGGGGGCGGCCGCTCTTTCCGAGGCCGCCTTGTCGCCCCTGGGCCTGATCGCCCTGGCCGCCGCCGTGCCGGTGGCCCGCGAGGGCATGCGCCACGCCCGCGAGAAGCGGTTTACCCTGGAAGGCTTCCTGGCGGCGGGATGCGCGGCCGCCACCGTGTCGGGTCAGGCGTTGACCGCGTTGGAAATCCTATGGGTTCAAAGCGGCGCCGAGTCCTTGAAGGCCTGGGTGTCGGACCGCTCGCGCCAGTCGATTTCGGCCATCTTGGACCTGACGGCCAAGAACACCTTCATCCTGGCCGGCGATGTCGAGGTGGAGGTGCCCGTTTCGGGCGTCAAGCCGCGCGACATCGTGGTCTTGCACACGGGCGAGAAAATCTCGGTCGATGGCCACGTCATCGCCGGCGAGGCCCTTGTGGATGATTCCCCCATTACCGGGCGGGCCGAGCTGGCGCACGTGCTGACCGGCACCCGGGTGTTCGCCGGGGCCTATGTGCGCCAGGGCCTGATCCATGTCCGGGTCGAAAACGTGGGCGACCGCACCTACCTTGCCCGCATCATGCGCCAGGTCGAGGACACGCTGGAAAACAAGGCCCCCATTGAATCGGTGGCCGATGCCCTGGCCCGTTCCATGGTGCGCCTGGGGGTGGCGGGCACGATCCTGACCCTGATCGCCACGGCCAACCCCTGGCGGGCGTTCACGGTGATGCTGGTCATGGCCTGCCCGTGCGCCACCGTGCTGTCGGCGCAAACGGCCGTGTCGGCGGCGATCGCCGCCGCCGCCAGACGGGGCATCCTGATCAAGGGCGGCCGCTATCTGGAGGAGGTGGGCAAGGCCGATGCGATCTGCTTCGACAAAACCGGAACCCTGACCAGCAACCAGCCCCGGATCGAGGTGATCCGCAATTACTCGGATCTGGATGAAACCGCGTTGCTGCGCTGGGCCTATTCGGCCGAGATGCACAACCACCACCCCCTCGCGCTCGCCATCCGCACCGAGGCCCAGGCCCGCGACATCGATCCGGTTTCGCATGTTGAATGTGATTTCACCCTGGGCAAGGGGGTGCGCGCCCTCATCGGGCCGGATGTCGTGCGCCTGGGCAGCCCGGCTTATTTCGAGGAAGCGGGCTTCGACACCCGCGCACGGGCTTCTGATATCGCGCCCTTGCTGGACCGGGGGCTCACGGTGATTTTCATGGCCCGCAACGACGTGATCCTGGCCGCCTTCGCCTTTGCCAACGAACCCCGCCCCGAGGCCCGCGAGACCGTGACCGCCCTGATCCGCTCGGGCGTGTCGCACCTCAGCCTGGTCACCGGAGACGCGGAAAAAACCGCCCTGGATCTCGCCCGGCAGCTGGGGATTCCCCAATGCCATCACTCCATCCTTCCCGAACGCAAGGGAGAAATCGTCAGCCGCCTGCGCGAGGGAGGGCACAAGGTGATCATGGTGGGAGATGGCATCAACGACGCCCTGGCCCTGGCCGAGGCCGACATCGGCATTGCCATGGGCATCGGCGGCGCCGACGTGGCGATCGAGGCGGCGGATATCGCCCTGGTCCGCGATGACCTGGCCGACATTTTATACGTCCGCGCGCTCAGCCAGAAAACGCTCGGGATCGCGCGGCAAAACTTCTGGATCGCGACCTCGACCAACATCGGCGGGGCCCTGGCTGGCGCGCTGGGACTCATGTCTCCGGTGGCGGCGGGCCTGCTCCACATCGTCCATACCCTGGGCGTGCTGGCCAACTCGTCGCGGCTTCTGCTGCCCGCGTCTTCCGCGCCTCCCCTTCCCGTCTCGCCTGAAAAGGGCCCATCCGGTCAATAATGGAAATAATTTGCTTGTGAAAAATTCCATGTCCGGATGATGGGTTGACATATTTATTATTTTTTCTGGTCGATTTTCCTTTTTCAGGTAATCGAAACTTGGACTTTTCTATACAACCAAAGATATAAAGAAATCAAGTAAAAACCTTGAGCGCGCTCCAACTTTTTGATTCCTCGTGTTTCCCAACCATTGAAACGTGACCATTTCCGACTAAAAATTCCCTAATCCATTCATCTTCTTATTGGTTCGCTCCCGGTACCATCCGGGGAAGGACGTCTCCAATTCATAACCAAAATAAAATTCTGGGGCAAGTATAGTGAAATAAAGGAAGGAGAGGCAGTTCCACGGCGTTGGGACCAGCAGCGGCTCCAGGGCGTTGGAAGCAGGACCGGTTCCAGGGGGATGCCACGCGATTCCTTTCACGCCAAACACAGTTGCCCCAATAGGTTTTTTTCTACAAAAAATATCTACTTAGGAGATTTTTTCGGCCAAATCAGCACTTTCATCTTGGATTTGGGGCGAAGGCAATCACAAAAACAAGTCCTTTGGAATGAAATTCGCTGGTTCACCAGGGCCCTTCGTGACGATCGGGCGGCGAACCGAGCTTCGCACGAAACAGGAGAACAACATCTTATGGCATTACTTTAATTCAATAAATTACCAACCGACAATGTAGCGACCGCCTTTGAATCCGCTGCGCCCGCATCGATTCCATTTTTTTGATTGCGTGGATTGCCGGGAAAACCAGACCGTTCCCTTTGCGCAAAAAATGAAACCTGTAATTTACTCCCCTTCGGCTTGGCGTGCTTTATATCTGATGAATACTCAAAAAATCTGGACACCAGTTAGTTTCAGGGGATACTCTATCCGGACCAATCAGTTCGTTACACTTCCGTGGAGGATGGAGCCATGATGGGTAGCGATGCGATCGCATGCCACGGGAAGGTTTGATCTCCCGATTTTTGAATAAGGTCATCCTCGGGCGATGGGATCCACGCCTCCCGAAAAAAAGGTTAAAGTGATCCAAGAATGAAGAAGGGGCATTAGGAATACCTTTTCCAAATGGTATCTTGGTGACCCAAGGCATGCTTGGCGGGCCTGGCGGCAGGACAGGCAACTCAGATGGTTCTCTGCACCTCCAGCCGTGGATACCGCCCGTGCATTGTGTTGGTTAAAAGCAAGGAGTCCAAGCTGGTCATGCCCCCTGATCTTGCTGACACCTCGTCTTCCCTGGTGCGCGCCCCGACGCCCCCGACGCCAACCGACTCCACCCGAACCCTTGTGTTCAGGGGTCCTTGCACCATCGCGCAGGCCGAGGCGATGCGCGAAACCTTGCTGGAAGCCCTGGCCGATCCTTCCGTGACCCGCCTCGATCTCGCGTGCGAGGAGGCCACCGAAGTTGATCTGACCTTTTTACAGATTCTGATTGCCGCGCGGCGCAGCGGCGAAAACGCCGGGAAGGGAGTTTTTCTAAAGACACCCGCCCAGGGTGTTCTTGCGCGCGCCTTGGTTTCCGCCGGCCTTGCCCATCCGGGAGGCATGGATCACGGCTGGCTCAACCCATTCTGGGCAGGGGAGTAAGGCATTCATGGGAAAGACGATCCTGACAGTCGATGATTCCGCCAGTATCCGCCAGATGGTGGCCTTCACCTTGGAGTCGGCCGGGTATTCCGTGACCACGGCCGTCGATGGCAAGGACGCCCTCGCCAAACTGGGCAGCGGGACCGCCGACATGATCATCACCGACTTGAACATGCCGAACATGGATGGGCTGCAGCTCATCACCGAGGTTCGCAAGCTCCCGGCGCACAAATTCTCGCCCATTGTTTTCCTGACCACCGAATCCGAGGAATCGAAAAAGGCCCAGGCCAAGGCCGCCGGTGCCTCCGGATGGATTGTCAAGCCTTTCCAGCAAGAACAGCTTCTCGCCGTCGTCAAGAAATTTCTTGGGTGAAAGGGCGCGCCATGAACGCCGGCCCCTCCTCGCATGCCGATGTCTATCTCGCCGAGGCGGAAGACCTCCTGGCGGACATGGAAGCCGGTTTGTTGGACCTGGAAGGCAACCCAAGGGACGCCGACCAGATCAACCGGGTTTTCCGCGCCTTGCACACCATCAAGGGCTCGGGGGCGGTCTTCGGCTTCACGCAGGTGGCGGATTTCACCCACCACGTTGAAAGCGCCTTCCAGCGGGCCCGCGACGGGGAAATCCCCGTTTCCCCCGGGTTGCTGGAAGTCACCCTCGCGGCGCTGGACCACATCCGGGATCTGCTTGACGGCAAGGAGGACCGGGCGCGGGAAAAAAGCCTTCTGGCCCGGCTGGCCACCCACGTGCCCCAGGGCGGCGCGGCCTCCTCCAGGCCCGACAAGAAAGCCAAGCCCCCCCGCCCCGAGCCCGAGAGCCCCCGCCACTGGCGGATCCGCCTCAAGCTGGGCCCCCAGGTCATGGCGTTCGGGACCAACTGCCTGCGCCTGCTCGATGAACTGCGTGCCCTGGGCGACGCGGTCATCATCGCCCTTCCCGAGGGCATTCCTCCTTTGGAACACATGGATCCGGTGGCCTGCTACATGGAGTGGGACATCATCCTGACCACGGAACAGCCACGCTCGGCGATCGAGGATGTTTTCATGTTCGTGGCCGAAGACGCCACGATTGGCATCGAACCCATTGCCTATGAAAAGGACGACTCCAAGCGGTTGGGCGAAATCCTGGTCGAGCGCGGGGACATCGATCTCGACAACCTGATGGGCGCCTTGCGCCAGCAGCGCCCGGTGGGCGAACTCCTGGTCCAGGCGGGGCAGGTTTCGCCGGAAAAAATCGTCTCGGCCCTGGTCGAGCAATCCAAGGCCCGCGAGGAACCCAAGACCCCCATGGGGGTGGATGCCGGGCATGGCAGCCTGCGCGTCCAGGCGGAACGTCTCGACAGCCTGATGGATCAGGTGGGCGAACTGGTGATCGCCCAGGCTCGTCTGCGTCAGCTCGTCGCCGATAGCGAGGATCTCAACCTGCGCGCGGTCGCCGAGGAGATCGAACGCCTGTCGTCGGACCTGCGTGAAACCACCATGGGCATCCGGATGGTGCCCATCGGCACGCTGTTCGGCCGCTTCCGGCGCGTGGTGCGCGATGTTTCGCGTTCACTCGGCAAGACGGTCGAGCTGACCATGGACGGCGAGGACTCCGAACTCGACAAGACCGTCATTGAACGGCTCAACGACCCGCTGGTTCACCTGGTTCGCAACTGCATCGACCACGGCCTGGAAACGACCGAGGAAAGGGTCCGCGAAGGCAAACCCGAGGCGGGGCGCGTCCATCTGTCGGCGGCGCACTCCGGCGCGCAGGTGCTGATCAGCATCACCGACGACGGACGGGGCATGAACCGATCCGCCATCCGGGCCAAGGCCGAGGAGCGCGGTCTTCTCGCTCCCGACGCCCAGATCCCCGACGGCGACCTGCTGGCCTTTGTCTTCCATCCCGGCTTTTCCACGGCGCGCGAGGTCAGCGCGGTTTCGGGGCGTGGCGTGGGCATGGACGTGGTCAAGCGCACCATTGATGCCCTGCGGGGCACGATCGAGATTGGCAGCACGCCCGGCGAAGGCACCACCATTACCCTGAAACTTCCTTTGACCCTGGCCATCATTGACGGCCTTCTGGTGCGCGTGGGCAAGGGCCTTTATGTCCTGCCCCTGTCGACCGTCGAGGAATGCGTGGAACTCTCGGACGACGCCCGGAAGGATCAGAGGGGATGTGACTTTCTCAACATCCGGGGGGCGCTGGTGCCATTCCTGCGCCTGCGCGAGCGCTTCAAGGTTTCGACACCGCCCGACCCGTTTCAAAAAGTGGTGGTGGTATCCTCGGGCACCTCGCGCGTGGGCCTGGTCGTTGACCAGGTGGTGGGCCAGCACCAGACCGTCATCAAAAGCCTGGGCAAGCTGATGGCCGACGTGCGGGAGTTCTCGGGCGCGACCATCCTGGGCGATGGCACCGTGGCGCTGATCATGGACGTGCCGCGTCTGATTGAAATGGGCCAGACCGGCGCGGACGATCGCCGTTTGCAATCCGGTGTGGACGACCGTCACCTGATCGCCGGGGAGACGCGCTAATGACCGGTTCCACCACTTCCCTGCCCGTTCCGGCCGCCGGCCGGGCCCTGGTTGCCTCCGCCCCGAAGGGGGAGAGCGAGTGCGTTCTTTCCATGGCCCTGGCAGGCAACGTGTTCGCCCTGGAAGCGGCGATTGTCCTTGAAATCCTGGACGTTGTCCCGCTGACCGAAGTGCCCAACAGCAGCCCGTTCATCAAGGGGCTGCTCAACGTCCGCGGCAAGGTCGTTCCCGTCGTTGATCTCAAGGTTCGCCTGGGGCTCGCGACCCAGGACGAAACCACGCTTGATTCGCGGATTGTTGTTTTGTCGATCCAGCTCGACAACGAGGAATGCCTGGTCGGCATCCTGGCCGACAAGGTTTTTGGCGTGATGGAAATCGACGGCTCCACCTTGGAAGAAGCGCCCTCGGTGGGCATCGCGTGGCGTCTTGAATTCATCAGAAGCATCGGGAAATCCGATCAGGGTTTTATTGTCATACTCGACATGGACCGCGTTTTCTCCAACACCGACCGGAACGGAGCCTGATTTCTCCAGGCTTCGTTGTGTTGCGACCGTTTCCTTGACCGGCTCAAAGGTCCAGGACCGTCTAAAAAAAGGTGGGATGATCATGCGTATCACGATCAAGACAAAGCTGGCGGCATCGTTCGCCCTCGTGATTCTTCTCGCGGGCGCATCGTCTGTTATTGGCCTGATGGCCATGTCGGACATGAATTCGCGAACGGATTTCATTGTCGAAGATTCTGTTCAAAAAACAAATATTTCATTTCGGATGAAAGCAGAGTTTCTCAATGCGACCCGTGTACTCAGGAATTTTTTTCTGACGGAAGACGAAGGGGAAATGCGTGATTATATCGACCGGATACGCAAAAGTCAGGCCTCCCTGGAAGAAAGCCTGAGTCAAATCTCAAAATTAAGCCGTTCCAGCAAGGACGTGGAAATTGAAGGACGTTTCAGAAAAGGACTTCAGGAATACACAAGCGTAATCAACCAAATCGAGGAGATAGGATTAAAAAACACAAACAAGAAAGCAGAAATTTTATCCGATACAAAGCTCAAGCAGGCAGGTGACGCATTCCTTGCTTCACTGGATGGGATTGAGCAAGGGGCTCAATCCCTTGACAATACAAGGCTTGTTAGCGAATCAAACAGGATTCGTGCCTTGTACTACAGGTTGAGATCAATAGAAAAAGAAATGATCATTTCCACAAACGCCCAGGATTTGGCAGAGCTGGAGCGTGAAGCCCAAAGCGTTGTGGGCATGATCGACGAGAATATCGAATCTCTTCGCGCCAGTACGGTTGGAATAACGGCGTCGACGTATCAGTCCCTCAAAAAAATTTCCTCGACCTATTTGGCGCTTTCCCAGGAACTTCGGGTCCTGGCGAGCCAAAATAGTCGCAATAGTGCCCTTGCAATCATAAAGGCGCAAGGCGCGGCGATTCGAAGCGGTATTGAGGATCCCCTGGAAGACCTGGTCATGGCCAGCCAGGAGGACATGGCCCAGGCCGTTGCCCAGAACGCCGAGGCCTATCGTTCGGTGACCTTCTTGATGATCGGGCTTCTGATCGTCACCATCGTGGTCAGCGTGAGCGTCGCCACCTGGATTGCCTTGTCCATCAGCCGGGGTCTGACCAAGGCGGTGAGCCTGGCCAACGCGGTGTCCCTGGGGGATCTGAGCAACAAGATTTCGGTGAGCAGCCAAGACGAGATCCGGGACCTGATCGACGCCCTCAACACCATGACGGCCAATCTCAACACCATGGCCCAGGTGGCGGACGACATCGCCCAGGGCAACCTGACCGTGACCGCCAAGCGGCAATCCGAAAAGGATGTGCTGGGGATCGCCCTCGAAACCATGCTGGAGCGTTTGCGCACGGTGGTGAGCGAGGCGTTGAGCGCGGCCAACCAGGTTTCCTCGGGCAGTCAGCAGCTTTCCTCGACTTCCGAGGAAATGGCCCAGGGCGCGACCGAGCAGGCCTCGGCCGCCGAGGAGGCTTCCTCGTCAATGGAAGAGATGGTTTCAACCATCAAGCAAAGCGCGGACAACGCCAGCGAAACCGAAAAGATCGCCCGCCAGTCGGCGACCGATGCCGAACTGAGCGGTCAATCCGTTTCCAAGGCGGTCGATGCCATGCGGACCATCGCCCAGAAGATTAACATCGTCCAGGAAATCGCCCGGCAGACCGATCTTCTCGCCCTCAATGCCGCCATAGAGGCCGCGCGGGCCGGCGAGCACGGCAAGGGGTTTGCCGTGGTGGCCTCGGAGGTGCGCAAGCTGGCCGAACGCAGCCAGGCGGCCGCCTCGGAAATCATGGTGCTGTCCTCGGATACCCTGGAAATCTCCGCCGAGGCCGGGCAGATGCTGACCAAGCTGGTGCCCGACATCCGCCGCACGGCGGAACTGGTCGAGGAAATCAGCGCGGCCGCCCGCGAGCAAAACACGGGCGCGGAACAGATCAACACCGCCATTCGCCAGCTTGACCAGGTCACGCAGCAAAACGCCAGCGCCTCCGAGGAAATGTCGGCGACCTCCGAGGAACTGGCCGCCCAGGCCGAGCAGCTGGAAGCCACGATGGCCTTCTTCCGGATCGAAAACAGCGCCACGATTGCCCCGCAACGGGCCAAACCGCGCTTCACCCCGAAATCCATCCCATCCCCCTCGGAAAAGTCCGCGAAGGCGTCCCAGGGACGGGAAAATTCTTCCGGGGCCACCAAGGGAATCAAACTTGCTCTCGAAGACAGCGACAACGAGGACGAGCATTATCAACGCTATTGATCCGCGCCTCCCTCCTTTTGTCTTGTGGCGAAAGGAGGGAATGACGGATGGCACCTGGCTCCCCTCCCCTGTTTTTCCCCGGCCCCCGTCGCTTGCCGGTCAAAAAAGCTAACGCTGGATAGGTCAAAAACGAACCTGGAGTGAGACCCGAAAAGGGGGAGCCGCTTTTCGGATAGGTCGAACGTCAAAACAAAAAGTGAGAGCGCCGTGTCCGGATCCGGGTGAACGCACGGTGCTCTGGGTTCAGGATCGTTCTCTTGACACGATGGAGATCAGGACGAAGAATAATCCAAGATACAGCCTTGTTGCGGTATTCGGGCATTTTTCTGTAAAGATGGATCGAATGCCCTATCCCGCCGCTTTCAAAATTCATTCGTGGCACGCTGGAGTGAAAGGATGAGCGCAACACGTCTTGATTCAGGGGAGGCCCTGGATTCGGCACCTCCCCTTCCCTCCCTGGAGCGTTCCTATGTAACGGTTGGGATCGACCAGGAGATTTTCGCTCTCGACGTCGCGCATGTTCGCGAAATTCTGGATCCCCAACCGTTTACCCGCCTGCCCGACATGCCGCCTTCCCTCCGCGGGCTGATTGATGTGCGAGGCCAGGGGATTCCCGTTTTTGATTTACGCATCAAATTCGGTTTGCCGCCGGGCGAGGGAACACCTCACACCCGGATCGTGGTGCTGGAGATTCCCCGCGCGCAAGGAGCGGTCGTGCTGGGAGCCCTGACCGACCGGGTGTTCGAGGTCGCGGCCCTGGATGACACCGGGATCGAGCGCCCGGCCGAACTGGGAACACGCTGGCGTTCGGAAGCCGTGGCGGGGTTGGGACGGCGCAACGGACGTCTGGTTATCATCCTCGACATTGCCCATGTATTCACTTTGAAGGACCTGACTGCCGCTTCCTCCAATCAATCCGGGAGCGATTTTTCGCTGGATTAAACCTGGACCGGAAGAAGCCCACGCTGTGCGGTCGTTGATGTTTCGCGGGATCCGGGGGCGGGCTGACCCTGTCCGGAACCACCTTGAAACACCGACGTTTTTTATTGTGGCCGGCCCAGGCCGGGCCAGCTCCGTTTCGCCGGGATGCCCGCGCCTTTCCGCGGGAGGACTCATCTCGCCTCTGCCCGTCGTTCCGCGTCCTCGCGGGCGCCCCCAAAAGACGTAGGGGAAGACCATGCGCTTTACAATCAAGGCCAAACTCGCCATTTCCTTTGCCATTGTGATTATTCTGGCCGGCGCGTCCTCCCTTTTGGGAATTCGGGCGATGCAGAAAATGCACGATGGTACCGTATTTATTGTTGAAAACGCGGCTCGCAAGGCCTCGCTCACCATGGAGGCTCGGGAATCCTTTCTTGAGTTCAGCCGCGCGGTGCGCACGGCCCTTATCGCCGAGGACGAAGCCCAGGTTCAAAGGCAGCGAAATCTTGCCGCAGAAAAGATACACGCGACCGAGACAAGCCTGGAAGCCATTCGCCCGCTTCTTATTACGGAGGAAGGGCGCGAGCAGCTTCAGAACATCACTGATCTTCTTGAGCAATCCGGTGATCTGACCAAAAGGGTGATGGACCTTCTTTCCCAGGATACGATTGCGCACGCGTTGCAAATGATTGAAGGCAAGGGCCGGGATCTGTCACAGCAGATCGAGGGAACCCTTGAAGGGCTGGTCCAGCGCTCGGATTCCCTTGGCAACACCCGCACGGCTCTTGCCGCCCTTCGGGTTCAAGGCCTGTTTCGCCTGCTTGAGAAGCAAGAGCGCGTGCTGTTGATGAACAAGGACGAGAAGGCGCTGGCGGCGCTCAACGACGAGGCGGAGAAAACCCTGTCTTCCCTCATGGCGGCCGTGTCCGGCCTGGAGGAAGCCCTTTCCGGCCAGGCTTCCAACGACATGCGGATCTTGAGTTCAACGGTGTCTGCCTACGCCGACCTTTCCCGCCAGGCCCGCGCCCTTGCCCTGCAGAGCACCCGGCACAAGGCCATCACGCTGCTGGCGACGGAAGGGGCTCAGATCAACCAGAAAATCGAGACGCCGATCCAAAGCCTGGTCCAGGCCGCGAAGACCCAGATGGCCGAGGAGGCTCAGGCCAACGAACAGTCCTACAAGTCGATCAGCACGGTGATGCTCGTCATTCTCGTGGCCTCCGTTTTGATCAGCATCACGGTTGCCTTGCTCATCGCGATTTCCATCAGCCGGGGCCTGACCAAGGTGGTCGGGCTTGCCCATGTTGTATCCAATGGCGATCTTACCCAGAATGTTAGCGTGTCGGCCAACGACGAGATCAAGGATCTGGTCACCTCGCTGAACACCATGACCACCACGCTGCGGTCCATCGTTGGCGAGGCCCTGGGGGCCGCGCGGCAGGTGTCGGCGGGCAGTCAGCAACTGTCCTCGACCGCCGAGGAGATGGCGCAAGGGGCAACCGAGCAGGCCTCGGCGGCCGAGGAGGCTTCCTCGTCCATGGAGGAAATGGCCGCCACCATCAAGCAAAGCGCCGAAAACGCCAGCGAAACCGAAAAAATCGCCCGCCAGTCCGCATCCGATGCCGAAACGAGCGGCCAGGCCGTTTCCAAAGCCGTGGAAGCCATGCGCACCATCGCCGAGAAAATCATCATTGTGCAGGAGATCGCCCGCCAGACCGACCTTCTCGCGCTCAACGCGGCCATTGAGGCGGCGCGCGCCGGTGAGCATGGCAAGGGGTTTGCCGTGGTGGCCTCGGAGGTGCGCAAGCTGGCCGAACGCAGTCAGGCGGCGGCGTCGGAAATCATGGTGCTGTCGTCCGACACCTTGTCGATTTCGGCCGAGGCCGGGCAGATGCTGACCAAGCTGGTCCCCGACATCCGGCGCACCGCGGAACTGGTCGAGGAAATCAGCGCCGCGGTGCGTGAGCAGAACACGGGCGCCGCGCAAATCAACACCGCCATCCGCCAGCTTGACCAGGTTACTCAGCAAAACGCCAGCGCTTCCGAACAAATGTCGGCGACGTCCGAGGAACTGGCCGCCCAGGCAGAACAGCTGGATGGCACGATGAGCTTCTTCAAGATTGGTGGAGAGGAAGTCAAATCCTCTTCTTCTTTCCACGCCAGTCCCTCTCGGGGAACCCAGGCCCACCCCTCTCTTCCCGTCAAGCGCTTAAATAAGCCCCACAGCCAAGAGAAAAGCGCATCCCTCTCCAAAGGCATTTCGCTGACCCTTGACGAAGGAGATAAGGAAGACGAACAATACCAGCGTTATTAAAGTCTCGTCCCTATTGGAAGAAGGGGCCTTGCCTGGTCCCTTCCCTTCCAGCCGGCGGGCTTGTTTCGCGCGAAAGGGTGATGGCGATGAGCGCTACGCTGCCTGTTGCCGGACGAACAAGGGATGCGGTTCCGTCAACAACCGCGACAACCAGCGTGCCGGCCTCGGATCGCCCCTATGTCACGGTTGGCCTCGACCAGGAAACCTTTGCCCTGGACGTGACTCATGTCCGCGAGGTGCTGGATCCTCAACCCTTCATCCGCCTGCCCGACATGCCGCCCGCGATGCGAGGCATCATTGACGTGCGCGGGCATGGCATTCCCGTTTTCGATTTGCGGATGAAATTCGGCCTGCCACCGGTCGAGCAAACCGCCCATACCCGCATCGTCGTGTTTGAAATCCCCCGCGGCGGCCGGCCGGTCACCCTGGGGGCTCTCACCGACCGGGTGTTCGAAGTGACGGCCTTGGATGAAACAGGCATCGAGCGCCCGGCCGAGTTGGGAATGCGCTGGCGATCCGAAGCCGTCGCGGGCCTGGGGCGGCGCAAGGGGCGCCTGGTCATCATTCTGGATGTCACGCGTGTGTTCGACTTCAGCGAACTGTCCGTGGCGGCTTGCGATGCCTCGCCCCCGTGAGACCCTCTCTTCTTCCGCCTCGCTGTCGGACGACACCTTGCCTCCCAAGGTGTTTCGTTCCCTCGCGGAATTGATCGAAGAAGAAATCGGGATTCGCCTGCCCGAATCAAAAAAGACCCTTGTTGAAAGCCGGCTGCGCAGACGACTTCGCCCCTTGGGATTGCAGAATCTAAAGGAGTACGCGAGCCAGTATCTGGAAACAGACCTCCTTTACGTTGAATTTCCCGACCTTATCAACGCGCTGACCACGAACAAGACTGATTTTTTCAGGGAAAAATCCCATTTCGACCTTCTTTCGGAAAAGGTCATTCCTTCTTTTTTGCACGAAGGGATGGGACGGCTGCGTCCGTTACGGATTTGGAGTGTGGCGTGCTCGATCGGAGCCGAACCGTATACCCTTGCCATGGTCCTGGCCGAGCACGCCCGTCTCACCCCTGGGTTCCAATATACCATCCGAGGGTTTGACATCGATTCCGAGGCGCTGTTCAAAGCCCGCCGCGCGATCTACGACCTGAACTACCTCGACCCGATTCCCGAGACCTTGCGATCGCGCTATCTCCTGCGGGCCCGGGCGGCCAACAACCACACTTTTCGCATCGCCCCCGAGCTACGCCGGAAGGTTCAATTTTTCCCCCTGAACGTGCTGACCCCCGAATGGCCGGATGAAGAAACAGCCGATATCATCTTTTGCCGGAACGTGCTCATATACTTTAATAGACCAAAGCAACAGCGAGCCCTGGAAGGCCTCTGCGCGCGGTTGCGTTCGGGCGGGGTCTTGTTCGTGGGACATTCCGAGTCCCTGCAAGGGTTGACCCTGCCCGTGCGTCCGTTCGCGTCCGCCGCCTACCAGCGCCTGTAACCCGCAAGGATCGCCCATGAGCAGCGTTCCCAAATCCCGGATCAAGGTTCTTGTGATCGACGATTCCGCGTCGGTCCGGCAAACCATGACCGATATCCTCACCGAGGACCCCGACATCGAAGTGGTGGGCACGGCGGGAGACCCCTACATCGCGGCGCGCCGGCTGAGCCAGGTGGTGCCCGATGTCATCACGCTGGACATCGAAATGCCGCGCATGGACGGCATCACCTTTTTGCACAAGCTGATGGACCAGCACCCGCTGCCCGTGGTGATCTGCTCCTCGCTGGCCGCCGATGGCACCCAGGCCCTGACCCAGGCCCTGGAGGCGGGGGCCGTGACCGTGATCGCCAAGCCGGTTACCGGAACGCGTCAGTTCCTCCTGGAATCAAGTATTAGTATCCGCGATGCCGTGAAGGCGGCGGCGCAGGCCGACGTGGCCCGGTTTCGGGCGTTGCGCCGCTCCCTGGCCGACGCCCCGGCGCCCAAGCTCACGGCCGACGTGATGGTTCCCCCGCCCCACGCCCGGGCGAAAATCGCGAAAACCACCGACAAGGTGGTTTGCGTGGGCGCCTCGACCGGGGGCACCGAAGCCCTGCGGATCTTGTTGCAGGACATGCCCCAGGACTGCCCCGGGGTGGTGATCGTGCAACACATGCCCGAGCATTTCACCCGCGCCTTCGCCGACCGGCTGAACAGCCTGTGCGCGATCGGGGTCAAGGAGGCCCGCGACGGGGATCCGGTTTTGCGCGGGCACGCGCTGATCGCGCCCGGCAATCACCACATGCTGCTGCGCCGCGATGGCGCGCGCTATTCGGTGCAGATCAAGGAGGGCCCCTTGGTGAGCCGTCACCGTCCTTCGGTGGATGTGCTGTTCCGCTCGGCGGCCAGCGCGGCGGGGGCGAATGCGATTGGCGTTATTTTAACCGGCATGGGCGACGATGGCGCGCGTGGTCTGCTGGAAATGCACGGCGCGGGCGCGTTGACCATGGCCGAGGATGAATCCACCTGCATTGTGTTTGGAATGCCCAAGGAGGCCATCGCCGCCGGAGCCGTTGATCGGGTTGTTCCGCTGAACCGGATGGCGCGTGAAATCATGCGCGGGTATGCCGAAATGAACGCCTCGCTGATCCACCCTCAGGAGATGCCCCGTTGAGGTCTCCCGATGGCACTGCGTGGATTCCGGAACCACTCGCGTCCGTGGAACAGCGCGTTCCCTCGCGCTTCATTGGACCGGGAGATGTGTATTGCAGCCGCATCCCCCATCTGGTCACCACCATTTTGGGATCATGCGTCGCGATTTGCCTGTATGATCCCGAACTGGGCATCGGGGGCATGAACCACTTCGTCCTCCCCTTCCACCCCAACGGCGAGGCCCCTTCCACGCGCCATGGCGATCACGCCACCGCCACCTTGATCCGTCGTCTCAGCACCCTGGGCGCCGATCCCAGCCGGCTTCACGCCAAGATTTTTGGTGGCAGCGTGATGTTGATCGGCAGGAATGATCAAAATCCTTCATCCTCCTTAAACGTGGGAGCGCGCAATGTTGCCCTGTCGCGGGCTCTTCTGGCTGAACGAGGCATCCCCATCAAACGCGAATGTGTGTTGGAACCCTCTGGATTAATGATCAAAATGCTCACGTCGTCGGGGGATGTCTGGGTCCGCAAGGTGGGAACGGCGTCCTTTTCCGCCAAATCCCGGGAGGCTTCTCCCTCCTGACCGATTTCCGTGGTCTCCTTTCGTCCCTTGCCCGTTTGAGGTCCCGTGATGAATCAGATGGCGTTGTCCTCCCCCTCTTCCGGTGTTCTTCATCCGGAGACGGGTTCCGCCGAAGAGGTCAACAACACGTGGTCCACGCGTATCGGGCAGGTCCGTGGCGAGCTTGATGCCCTGCGCGCCCCGTGCGAACAGAGCTTCCTGACCGTGGGCGAGGAACTGGCCGTGGCGCACCGCACTACCCGGTCCCTCGCGGAAGGCGCGGCCGACCTGAGCGAAGTCTTCAGCCAGGGCGAACTGATGGAGCAGGCCCGGCGTCTGGAAGGCGACCTCAGGGCCCTTGAGCAAACCCTGGCCACGTCCAGCAACGAAGCCGGCCTTTCCACCATCAACAAGGCGGCCCAGGGCATTGGCGGTTCGGTCGAGGCTCTGGGCAAGCTGCTGGTCCAGGTGCGCATGCTGGCCATGAACGCCCGCATCGAGGCGGCGCAGCTTTCCGGCCTGGGGATGGATTTCGCCGTGTTCACCCGCGAAATCGGACGGCTCGCCGATCGGGGCGAAAAAAGCATTGGCATCATCACCGGCACCTTGCGCACGTTGCGGGACTCTCTTGAACGAGCCCTTGAGCTTCAAAACACCATGGGAGAGCAGCACCGCAAGGACCTGGAAGGGATTCACGATCGTTTGCGCCTGGCCATCGACACCTTGCATCAGCGCCGGGAGGTGGCCCGCCAGACCCTGAGCCTGCTGCCATCCCACCTGGAAAAGGCCCGCCGTTCGGTGTCGGAGGTTGTGAGCGCCCTTCAGATCGCCGACATGACCCGCCAGCGCGTTGAACATGTTGAAGAAGCGCTCAACACGGTTTTGGAAGTCCTGGCCGAGCAACGGGCCGACGAGGACATGGGCGGACAGCGGCGCCACATCATGGTCAACGCCCTGTGCGATCTCCAGTCCCGGCAGCTTGCGGTGATCCGGGATGATTTCGAGGCCAAGGCGCGGATCATCGAAAGCAATCTGTTTGCCCTGGGCCATGGGGTCGAGGCGCTGCGCGGCGGCGTCACCCGCCTGCATGCCTCGGGACACGAGGAAGAAGGCGGCAAGGCCTTTCTCACCGACCTGGAACAGGATCTGGAAAGCGCCCAGGCCATCTTGGAGCGTTACCAGGCCGCCCGACGCGAAACCGAGGCCAGCATGGGCACCGTGGCGGCCATGACGGGAGAAATCGCCCAGACGGTGGCCGCCATTAATGAAATCGATGCCGAGATGCACCTGATCGGCCTCAACGCCTCGATCAAATGCGGCAACCTGGGCACCCGGGGACGGGTTCTAACCGTGATCGCCAGTGAGTTGCAGGCCTTTGCCCGACAGACCCGGGCGCTGGCCGTGGAAATCGGCGGGCGCCTGGGCGACATTTCCGAGGTGTCGGCAACCCTGGGCACCCCGGTCGCCGGAAACGAGGGCCAGGATCTGCTCACCGGGCTCGGGACGGCCATTCAGGCTTTCCTCGCCACCTTGACCCGGGTCATGGAGGAAACGGAACAGCGTCTTGCCGGACTTCAAGAGCAGACCGAGGCCCTGGAGCACTCTCTTGACAACACCTTGCGCAATTTCACCATCCGCCAGCGCATGACCGAGGTCTTTACCCGTGCCGCCACGCAACTCGACGGGATTGCCCAGGCCTGCCGTCCGGCCGTGAACGGCCCCGCCCTTGACGAAGCCCGCCGCGAGGTTCTGGAGTTTCTTCACCAGCATTACACGATGGTCAACGAGCGCGAGGTGCATGAAGCGTTGTTCGGCGCCTCGCCCGCCAGCGCGTCTTCTCCCCCCTCCCCGTCCGCCCCCTCCCCATCCGCCATGGCGCCTTCCCCGGCCGGATCGCCTCCGGCCGGGGAGCCGGATATTTCGGATTTTCTGTTTTAAAGCATCGTGCGTTGAACCGGGTCGGGGCGCGGCCTCGCTTCAAGCCTTTGTTTTTACGTCCGATTTATCCGAGAAGGCAAACTCGGGCAAAGGGATTGAGAGGCTTTGCGCCTCAAGCTGAAGCCAATGGATCCCCGGGTGCCTGGCCCGGGTGGACTTGCGAGTGCGTCGCATTTCTGGCATGACCTTTCCCAGACAAGGAGAGCCCCCCCGGCAGATCCCTTCCCCACGTCGCACCGGGAAAGGGGACAGGAAAATTCATGACCCTTCGCGCGCCCCCTCCCTCGCCCGCCGCGCCCGCCGCACCCGATCAGGCGGGTTTGTTCGACGACCTCCTGCGCCATTACGATGCGCTTTGGGAAACGCAAGAAGGGCCCTGTTCGTGCCGGGGGGACATGTCCTTGGACCTGGCGCCAGCGTTGGCCCACGGACGGGTCCAGGTCCACAGCCTGGGCAACGGGCTCACGGTCACGGTTTCCGATTATCACCTTCATCATGACCTGGAGGAATCCTACACGGTCCCCGGCCCCCCCCTTGGCTTCAGCATCCTGATCGATGGCGGGTTTGATCTCTCGCTGCCGGCGATGGACCTGAACCGGCGGGTGAACGCGGGCGACATCTGGGTACGGGCCGGCGCTCTTGGCGTCTTGCACACCCATACCTCCCGGGGGCAGCGCATGCGTGGTGTTTCCATCGACGTGCCGGCCTCGTACCTGGCGCGATGGCGCGAGGAAGCGCCGGGCGGACTCAATCCGGCCCTCGCCCCGGTCCTGGCCGGAGACGGCGCCGCGTGCCGGCCCTGCCCGTGCGCGGATCCGGCCGTCCTGGTTCTGGCGTGCCGGCTCGCGGCGTGCGACACCAACGGTGCGTGCGGACGCCTGCGCGCCGAGGCCCTGACCTTGGACCTGCTGGCCCATCTGCTTGCTCCCCCGGAAGCCGTCTCCCCGTGCGCCGTTCCCGCCAGGCGCCGCCGCGATGGCGCCCTGGATACCGCCTACGAGATCCTGCGCGCGGAATACCTGTCGCCCCCCACCATCCTGGAACTGGCCCGTCGGGTTGGTCTCAACGAGTGTTACCTCAAGGCCGGCTTTCGCGAACGCTTCGGCACGTCCATCGCTTCGTGCGTGCGCACCTTGCGCATGCAAGAAGCCCGACGCCTGATTGAAACCCAGGGCCATGGCGTCCAGCAAGCGGCCCTGGCCGTTGGCCTGTCCAACCCCGGCCATTTCTCGGCGGCCTTTCGCAAGGTTCATGGCTGCGTGCCTTCCAAGCTCCTCCCGTGAGGATCGGAGCTTGTGGTTTTTCCCGACCGGAGTGGTGTTCCTCCCGATCCGAGTAGCCCGACCCTCGGCGAGCGATTAAGAGTCGCTCGCAACATCTCCTTGAGAACGAGGGTTCCTTGATGTCCTTACGCCCTTGCGGTCCCCTCCCGCGTCCCTTTCGCGGACACCGCCCGCGCTGGCCGTCCCTGGCCTCGGCGGGGCTTTTGTCCCTGGGTACCGTGCCTTCTTCCCTGGCCTTCGCCGCCGGGGATGCGCCGGCTCCGGCCGACGAGACCATTGTTTTGGATTCCGTGAGGGTCACGGCGCGCCGGGCCGAGGAAGACGCCCGCGACGTTCCCTTCAGCTTGTCGGTTCTGGGCGGCGAGGCCATCGAGGCCAAGGGGAGCGGGTCCCTGGAATCCCTCCTCAGTGGAACCCCGGGGCTGGGCATCAGCACCTATGGCGACAGTAACAACGCCAACGTCAAGATTCGCGGCGTGGGCTCGCTCAACCGCGTGGGCGGCGATGACAGTTCGGTGGTTCTTTACCAGGACGGCATGCCCGATAGCGTGTCGGGCCTGTCCAGCCGCACCTTCGACATGGAGCGCATCGAGATCCTCAAGGGACCGCAAGGAACCTTGTACGGCCGCAATTCCGAGGCCGGCGCCATCACCTTGACCTCGCGCCGCCCCGGCGACACCCTGGAAGGCACCTTGCGCGCCGAGGGAGGCTCGCGCTTTTATCGCATGACCGAAGGCGCGGTGGGCGGCCCGCTGGTTGACGCCCTGAAGGGACGCCTGGCCTTTCGCTACAGCGGCCAGGACAGCTGGGTGGACAATGTCCAGACCGGCGAACCCCTTTCCGAGCCCACCGACCTCGGCGTGCGCGGCATCCTGGCCTGGGAACCGGGCCCGGACACCAGCCTGACCCTGATCGGTCAGCACGACCGTTTTTCCGGCAATATCGGGCTGATGATCCCGCGGCCCTATGGCGAGGACCCCACCGCCGATTATCCCGACGGCAGCGTGGACGAACGCAAGGATGCCACCCGTTTTTCCGCCGAGCTGACCCACACCTTTGGGGGCGCGGTGGCCACGCTGTTCAGCGGTTACACACGCAGCGACTACACGACCGAAAGCCCGCTCTACGAAGGCACCACCTATGGCCGGCTGATCGGCATGGTGCCGGACTCCAACCGCCGCTACATTCTGGGCCGGGATGCCTTCAATCAGGAAATCCGCCTGTCCTCGCGCCCGCAAGACAAGGTGTTCTGGGTGGCGGGGGCGAATTACTACAAGTCAACCCGCACTGTTGATACCCGCGACAGTTACGACAGCTTCTACCCCGGGAATCCCTTCAACGCCACCATCGACCGCGAGATCTCGGTGGACAGCGGCGCCGTGTTCGGCGAGGTCACCTATCCCCTGACCGAGGCCCTGAAACTGACGGCGGGCCTGCGCCAGACCTGGGAACACAAAAGCTATGAAAGCCGTTGGGTGGCCAATGCCAGCAACCCCAACCCCATCCGCAGCCATATCGACAGGCAAAGCCTTTCCGACAGCTACACCACCGGGCGCCTGGGCCTGGGCTATGACCTGAGCCCCGAGGTCACGGTTTATGGCCTGTACGCCCGGGGCTACAAATCGGGAGACTGGGGCGATTTCGGCACCAACGCACCCTTGGGCCTCGCCGACGATCCCTACAAGGCGGCCACGGTCGACAGTTACGAACTGGGCTTGAAGTCTTCGTTCCTGGACGGCCGCGCGACCCTCAACGTTGCCGGTTTCTTCAATCAAAGCAAGGATGACCACCTCATCCTCTTTGATACCGTGACCTACGCGACCCAGGCCAGGAACTTCGATACCCAAAGCATGGGCGTGGAAATGGAGGGATCCTGGCGCCTGGGCCACGGCTTCACCCTGGGGGGCAGCGCGGCCTACACCCATGCCACCATCACCAAGGTGCCCGGGTCCTCGAGCACCGCCGTGGCCCGGGGCAACAAGGTGCCGGAAACCCCGGCCTGGGGCTGGAGCCTTTCCCTGTCCCACGAACAGGATCTGCCCGATTTCCTGTTCTTCAAAAACCCCAGTTTGGTAACGTCCCTGCAAAACAAGCATGTGGGACAACGCGCGGCGGATCCCGAAAACAATTTCGATCTGCATGCCTACAACAAGGTCGATCTTCGGGTTGGCGTCAGCAGTGACGCGGCTGATTTCTACGTGCGGGCCGAAAACCTGCTCGATGAGCGCTACGATCTTTATGGCTATTACTACCCCGCGATGATGGCCGGGGGCGCGGATGCCACCATCGGCTGGCCCGCTCCCGGCCGCAGCATCATCGTTGGCGCCGCCTACCACTTCTAATCCGGAGCCTCCCCCATGACCGTCACGCCCTGCCCCCTCACCGGGGTGCCGGAAACCATGCTGTGGACCCTTCACAACCGGGCCAACGAGGCCGCGCGCCCCGATGGCGTGCTGAAGGACGAGATGGCCCGGCGCATTTACCGCAGCATCGACTATGACTACGAACGCTCCTTCGGCAAGGCCGACCCATCGCACGGCGTGCGCTCGGCGGTGTTCGACGCCGATCTGCGCGCCTTTCTCGCCCGGCACCCCGACGGGGTGATCGTCAACCTGGGGGAAGGCCTGGAAACCCAGCGCTTCCGGGTGGAAGGCGATCGGGCCTTGTGGATCTCGGTCGACGTGCCCGAGGCCATCGCGATCCGGGAACGGTTCATCACCCCCGACGAGACCCACCGTCACGTGCCCTTGAGCGTGCTTGATCCCGCCTGGTTCGACGCCGTGCCCCCGGGGCGCCCCGTCCGCCTCACGGCCCAGGGCCTGCTCATGTACTTCGAGCCCGACGATCTCGCCCGCCTGCTGCAAGGCATGGCCCATCGCTTCCCGGGCGCGTGGTTCATGTTCGACCACATTCCCCGCTGGTTCTCCAACCGGACCATGCGCGAGCGCGGCTATCGCAAGACCCCCCATTACACCGCGCCCCGCATGCCCTGGGGGATCAACCGCGACGAGATGGTCCCCACCTTGCGCGGCTGGGTGCCTGATCTGGCCGCGATTGAAACCGTGCCCTTTCCCTGGCCCCGGGGCCTCACGCGCTGGATCCTGCGCGCCTGGGAGATCACGCCCGGCCTCAGGAACCATTGCGCGGGCATCACCCGCCTTCGGTTCGCGGACGCCCCCCATGCGAACTAGCCCCACGATCAGCCCCCGGCCCGGCCGACCGCGCGTGCCCTGGGCGCTGCTGGGCAGCTTGTACATGACCCAGGCCCTGAGCCTGGGCTTCTTCTTCGTGGCGCTGGCCGCGATCTTGCGCTCGGGCGGTGCCTCGCTGGCTCAACTGGGGCTGATCAGCGCCCTGGGGCTGATGTGGGCGCTCAAGGTCTTGTGGGCGCCTTTGGTGGACCGCTGGGCGTGGGGGCGGCTGGGGCACGAACGCGGCTGGGTGATCGCGATGCAAGGGGCCATGCTCCTCACCTTGCTTGCGCTGATGCGCTTCGATCCCCTCGCGGATTTCGCCGTGGTTTACGCCCTGAGCCTGCTGCTCTCGGTCCTGGCGGCAACCCAGGACGTGGCCACCGACGCCCTGGCCTGCCGCCTGCTGCCCGCCGGCCAGCGCGGCCTGGGCAACGCGGTCCAGGTGGGGGGCGGCCTGGCCGGGCACATGCTGGGCGGCGGCGTGGTCTTGATGCTCTACCCGCTGGTGGGATGGGCCGGGGCCCTGGCCCTGGTCAGCGCGGGCGTGGCGCTCAGCCTGATCCAGGCCCTGGCCTGGCACGAGCCCGGACACGCCAGGGCCCCCGCGCCCCCCTTCAGCTGGCGCTTGTGGATCGCGCCGGGCGGCGGGCGCTGGTGGGCTCTGCTGGCCCTGTCGGGCGTGGGGCTTGGGGTGACCTGGGCTCTCGTTACCCCCTTGCTGGTGGACGCCGGATGGAGCCTGGAGCGCATCGGGCTGGTGATGAACGGGGTGGGTCCCCTGGTCGGGGTTGGCGCCGCCGCCGGAACCGGCCTGCTGATCCGGGCATGGGGGCGCGGGCCCGTGCTGGGGCTGATGGCGGCGGGCCAGGGCGTGGTGCTGCTGGGCCTGCTGGCCGCCACCACCCCCGCCTTCGCCGAGCCCGCTTTCCTGGTCGTGCTCCCGTTGCTGTTCGTCCTCTACGGCATTCAGATGACGGTTTTGTACACCGTGATGATGGATCACGCCGGTTCCGACGCGCCGGGCGCGGCCATGACCAGCCAATACGCCTTGCACTACCTGTTTACCACCCTGTGGGGCTGGGGGGGCTTGCAGGTGGCCGACCACGCCGGCTTTCCCATGGCTGTCGGGGCCGCGCTGGCGCTGGCCGGCCTGTTCGCCGCGCTGCTGCCGGTCTTGCTGGCGAGACCGCCTTCCCCCCTGATCCCGGAGACCCTGGAATGATCCCGCTTCGCCCCGGCCTGTGGGGCCTGATGGCACCCGTGCGTGGCCGCATCATCCTGGCCATGGCCCTGGCCGCCCTGGGCATGGCCTGTTCGATCACCGCCGTGGTGGCCCTGGCCGCTGTCCTTGACCTTGTGCGTGGCGGCACCCCCGACCTGCCTTTGTTGGACGCGGAGGCCAGCGCGCCCGCCCTGGGCTTTCTCGCCGCCGCCTTGATCCTGGCCGGGCTCAGCTTGCGCACCGTGTCGTTCATCGTGTCGCACCGCGCGGCCTTTGATCTGGAAGAGGGATTGCGCCTGGATCTGGCGGATCATCTGGCGCGCCTGCCCCTGGGGATCTTGATCACCACCGGCCCCGGCGCCCTGACCAAGATCATCCAGGGCGACGTGCGCGCCCTGCACGCCTTTGTCGCCGACAGCACGCCCCTGGTCGCGCGCAACGTGGCCGCCCCGGTGGTGTCGCTGGCGTGGCTGCTGGTGATCGATATCCGCCTGGCCCTGGTGGCGCTGGCCGTGTTCGCGGCGGGCATGATGGCGATGCGCCTTGCCATGAAGGACTACGCCACCTTGCGCCAGCGCTACGACCACGCCCGCGAGGCCATTCAAACGGCGGTGATCGAGTTCGTCCAGGCCATGCCGGTGGTCCGCCTGTTCGACGACGCCAGCACCTCGTTCGGACGCTACCAGCGGGCGCTGGAGG
Organism: Pararhodospirillum oryzae; assembly: GCF_007992075.1. Classification (GTDB taxonomy): domain Bacteria; phylum Pseudomonadota; class Alphaproteobacteria; order Rhodospirillales; family Rhodospirillaceae; genus Pararhodospirillum; species Pararhodospirillum oryzae. The sequence continues at coordinate 5,300 of NZ_BJZO01000001.1, read as the reverse complement.
ACTTTCGCCTCGTGTTCAAGGGCTGGGTTCAGGCCAGCGGGGTGGCGGGGCGCGTCGCGCTTTTGGTGCTCAGTCCGTTGCCCACCTTGATCACGGTGCTGGCGGTGGGCCTGGTTTTGATGGCCGGGGGCAGCCTGGGCTTTGCCGGGCTGGCGGCGGTGCTGATGCTCAGCACCGGGGTGGCCGACGCCTTGCTGCCGTTGATGTGGATGAGCGAGTTCATTCGCAAGTCACGGGCCGGGGCCTTGCGCATTCACGAACTGGCCCGCGAGCGTCCGTTGCCCGAACCGGCCGCGCCCCGGGTTCCCGCCGATGCCTCGCTGGTTTTCGACGCCGTGCGCTTCACCTACCCCGGGCGGGAAACCCCGGCCCTGGACGGGGTGGGCTTCAGCGTCGCGCCGGGCAGCGTGTGCGCCGTGGTCGGGCCCTCGGGGGCGGGCAAAAGCACGCTCGCCCGCCTGATCCCGCGCTTTTGGGACGTGGACAGCGGGGCGATCCGCGTGGGCGGGGTGGACGTGCGCGAGTGCGCCACCGACACCTTGATGAACCGGGTGTCGTTCGTGTTCCAGGAAACCTTCCTGTTTCACGGCTCGGTTCTTGAAAACATCCGCATGGGCCGCCCCGGGGCCAGCCTGGAGGATGTCCAGGCCGCCGCCCGCGCCGCCCAAATCCACACGTTCATCGAAAGCCTGCCCGAAGGCTACGACACCTTGGTGGGCGAGCGCGGGGCGCGGTTGTCGGGAGGGCAGCGCCAGCGCCTGACCATTGCCCGGGCCTTGCTGCGCGATGCCCCGATCCTGGTTCTCGACGAGGCCACGGCCTTTGCCGACGCCGAGAACGAAACCTTGCTGGTGCAGGCCCTGGCCACCCTGATGCGCGGGCGAACCGTGCTCATCATCGCCCATCGTCTTTCCACCATTCGCGATGCCGACCAGATCGTGGTCCTCGACCAGGGATGCCTGGTCGAACAGGGCCGCCACGACGACCTGCTGGCCCGAAACGGCCTGTACGCCCGCTTGTGGCAGACCCACCAGGCGGCCCGGTCGTGGACCCTTCGCCTTCCCTCTTCCGGAGTCCTGGCATGAGCGCGCCTTCGTCCCCCCTGCCCCGGTTTCGCGACACCTGGCGCCGCCTGCTGGCGGTGGCGGGAGCCGAGGCCCCGCGTTTTCGCCGTGCCGTGGCCTGGTTCAGCCTCGCCGCCGTGGCCCAGGGGCTGGCTTTTTCCTGCCTGTTTCCCCTGTTCGACGCCCTCTTGGGCCCGGCGCCCGACCCGGCGCCCGACTGGGGGCGGGTGGTGTTCTGGCTGCTGGCCATGGTGGCCCTGGCGGCGGCCGATCTTGTGTTGTCGTGGAAGGGGCACGGCTTTGAATACGATGGCACCATTGCCGACGTGACCCACGCCTTGCGCCTCGACCTCGGCCAGCGCCTGCGCGGCATGCCCATGGAGATCCTGGCCCGCCACCGCACGGGAACCCTCAGCGCGACCCTGGGCAGCCACATCGACGAAGTGGTGGTGCCCATGGGCACCTTGTCCCAGGTGATGATCCGCACCCTTGGCGTGCCGCTCACGGTGATCGGGGTCACGGCCCTGTGCATCGATGTTCGTCTGGCGTTGGCGCTGGCGTTGATCTTTCCCCTTGCCGTGCCGCTCTATCGCCATCAGCACCGCCTTGCCGCCCGGGAACGCCGGGACGGGGCCGCCGCCCATGCCCGCGTCGAAGCCGACCTGATCGAATATACCCAAGGGCTCGCGGTGCTGCGCGCCGTGGGCCAGACCGGCGCCCGCGCCCAACGCCTGCGCGCCAGCCTCGCCACCTTGCGGCAGGTTCAACGCGACGCGCTGATGGCCTCGTTGTGGCCGGCGTTGCTGATGTCGGGGCTGATGGAACTGGGGCTGCTGGCGGTTCTCGGCCTGGGCCTCCTGTGGGTTGGGGGGGGATCGCTGTCGCTGGCGGCGGTGGCGGCGTTGCTGATCATCGTCATGCGCCTCGGCGAGCCGCTGGCGCTGTTTTCCGAGCTGACCAAAACCTTCGTTCTCATGGAAGCGGCGCTGGAGCGCATCGAGGTCGTGCGCGCCGCCCGGCCCCTGCCCGTTCTGCCGGCATCCCCCCGGCCCGGCCCCAAGCCCGACGACGCGCCGGCCGTGGCCTTTGAAAACGTGAGCTTCACCTACGCCGGCACCGACACCCCCGCCCTGGTGGATGTCGGGTTTCGCCTGCCGGCCCGCACGCTCACGGCCCTGGTCGGGCCTTCGGGCTCGGGCAAGAGCACGCTCACCCGGTTGTTGCTGCGCCATGCCGACCCCCAGGCCGGAGTGATCCGCCTGCAAGGCGACGATATCCGCACCCTGGCCCCCGAGGCCCTGATGCGCCGGCTTTCGGTGGTGTTCCAGGACGTGCACCTGTTCAACGACACGATCCTGGAAAACATCCGCATGGGCCGGCCCGACGCCAGCGACGAGGCGGTGCGCGAGGCCGCGCGGGCCGCCCATTGCCTGGACTTCATCGACCGCCTGCCCCAGGGCCTGCACACCCCCGTGGGCGACATCGGCGGCAGTCTGTCGGGGGGCGAGCGCCAGCGCCTTAGCATCGCGCGCGCCATCCTCAAGGACGCCCCCCTGGTTCTCCTCGACGAGCCCACCGCCGCCCTGGATACGCAAAGCGAGCGCGTGGTTCAAACCGCGATCGATGCCCTGGTCCAGGACCGTACCGTGATCGTGATCGCCCACCGGCTTTCCACGGTGGTTGGAGCCGATACCGTGCTGGTGTTCGACCAGGGGCGGATCGTTGAACAGGGGGCCCACGCGGATCTTGTCGCCGCCAACGGCCCCTATGCCGCCTTGTGGCGCGCCCAGGAGGAGCGCAAGGCCTGGCATGCCTGAGGCTTTCCCCATGCCATGAAAAAGCGACAGAACAATCCGTTGGAAGCGCGTGCCAAGATCATGCCTCAAGAAGGCGCGCGTTCCGCCCCGCCGCCCGGGGTGTGTTCGATTCTCACTCGCACTTGCAATTTCAGCCGGAAGGTGGTTCCCTGACGCGGGTTAGGGGTTTTCTTCCCCCCGGGGGCGGCCGCCGCCCGCCCGGCGAGGCCGCCCCCCAAAAACCAATCCAACGAGCGCCCCCCGATGACCGACCCCTTGCCTTCCTCCGCCGCCACCCCCCCCGCCGAGGCCTTGCCCGGGCCCACGCCCCCCATGGCCACGCCACCCGGGGGGATCCCCGACGCCTTGCCTTCCGCCGCCACCGAGGCCCTGCCCCTGGCCGCGCCTGCGCCCGTGCCGCCGGGGGGGATCGATGCCGCCTTGCTGCCCCATGATCTTTCGCCGTGGGCGATGTTTCAGAATGCCGATCCCCTGGTGCAGGGGATCATGGTCGGGCTGGCCATCGCCTCGGTGCTGACCTGGACCATCGGGCTCGCCAAGGGGGTGGAACTGGTGCTGGCCCGCCGCCGGACCCGCCAGCTCAGCCGCGCCTTGATGGCCGGCGGCCCGCTGGCCGAGGCGCTGGAGCGCGTCTCGCGGGAGCGCGGACCGGAAACGGTGCTGGCCCACGCCGTGGCCGCCGAGTTGCGCTTGCTGCCGCCGCCCCCCGAGCGTCCGGCCCCGGCCGGGGTGCATCAGCGCATCGCCTCGCGCCTGGGGCGGCTGGAGGCGGCGGCCGGGCGGCGGATGGCGCTGGGCACCGGCCTTCTGGCCACCGTGGGCGCCACCGCGCCCTTCGTGGGGCTGTTTGGCACCGTGTGGGGGATCATGAACAGCTTCATCGGCATCAGCAGGGCGCAAACCACCAATCTGGCGGTGGTGGCGCCGGGCATCGCCGAGGCCCTGCTGGCCACGGCCCTGGGTCTGGCCGCCGCCATTCCGGCGGTGGTGATCTACAACCTGCTGGCCCGGGCGATCACCACCTACCGCGCCTTGTTGGCCGACGTGGTCGCCGACCTGCTGCGCCTGGTTTCGCGGGAGCTGGATCGCCCGGTTCGCGCCCTGGAAGAAAGGGTCTGAGCATGGCCGGTCCCCTTCATGATGGTTCCGAGCTTGGCGAGCTGCATGAAATCAACGTGACGCCGTTCATCGATGTCATGCTGGTTTTGCTGATCATTTTCATGGTCGCGGCCCCGCTGGCGACCGTGGATATCAAGGTTGACCTGCCCTCGTCGGCCGCGCCGCCCCAACCCCGGCCCGACAAGCCCCTGACCCTCACGGTTCAGGCCGACCTGACCTTGGCGGTGGGGGAAACCGTGGTGGCGCTCGACGCCCTGGCCCCGGCGCTGGTGGCGGCCACCGGCGGCGATCGCGAACAGCGGGTGTTCTTGCGCGCCGACAAAACCGTGGACTACGGCGACCTGATGGCGGTCATGGACTCCTTGCGCAGCGCCGGCTACCTGAAGGTGGCCCTGGTCACCCTGGAAGGTGGGGCCCGGCCATGAGCCCGGCGGCCTCGTCGCCGACGGTTGCCGTCCCCTTCGACGAACGGCCCCCGCTGGCATTGTGGGGGTTCAGCCTCGTGGTCGTGCTGGGCGCCCATGCCCTGGCGGCGCTCCCCGGCCCGTCGCCGCGCGTGCCGCCCCCGCCGGCCGAACCCCCGGCGGTTGTGATGCTGGAGCTTACCCCGGCTCCGGCCCCGGCCCCCGCCCCGCCAGAACCGGTTGAGGCGATCGAGGACCCCCCGCCGCCGGCTCCGCCCGAACCTCCTCCGCCCCCCGAACCACCGCCCCCCCCGCCGCCCGAGGCGGTGGCGCCGCCGGTTGTGCAGCCGCCTCCGCCGCCGGTTCCCCCCCGGGTCGAGCGGCCGCGCCCGCCCCGCCAGGAGCCTGTTCGCCACGAGCCGGTGCGCCGGGAGCCGGTTCGCTCCAGCCCGCCGCCCGTTGCCGCCGGCCCCGTCCCGCCTGCGCCCGCACCGGCGGCCGCAGCCGCTCCGGCCCGGGCCAGTCTTCCGGCGGCCTCGCCCAATGCCCTGGCCGCCTGGCAAGGCAAGCTCCTGGCCCACCTGGAGCGCCACAAGCGCTATCCCACGCGGGCACAGCGCCGCCATCAGGAAGGGGTGGCCACGGTTCGCTTTGTTCTCAACCGTCAAGGCGGGGTTGTTTCGTCGCGACTGGAGGCCTCAAGCGGCTACGAGGCCCTGGATGAGGAAAGCCAGGCCCTGCTGGAACGGGCCCAGCCCCTGCCCGTTCCCCCGCCCGACGTGGGCGGCGCGCGTTTGGAAGTGGTGGTGCCGATCCGCTTCTTTTTACGATAAGGCCCGCGCCGCGGCCCCGCCGCCCTGCCCTGACGTTTTTTCGATGCCCTCAAGCGCCGGGCG